>JACZKN010000575.1 GCA_014859985.1 Candidatus Krumholzibacteriia bacterium
CCACCAGGGGGATATCAGGTGGGCTGGGCCGGCGTGGTGGGGGCGAGGAGGCGTTTGTTCTTCCTGTTCGCCCGGAGGTTTCGGCCTGGCGTTCCAGCACGGGGAGCAGGAGATTCACGGAATCAAGCTGCAACCGCCCGACATCGCGGAGGAGGGCGCAATGACCGTCCACCAGGTGAACCGGGCCCTGATCGCTTCCGCTCTTTCCCATATCCCGCGAGCGAATCGACCACGGCAAACAGAGCGCAAGTGCTGTACGACGGCCGGCTGGGCGCGGGCGCGACCGCGATGGTGCACGACATGATGGACGCGATCGGCGGGGCAAGCAAGCAGAGTCGCCTCCCGTTGGTGCCCTTCAACGGGATGGAGCTGCGGCCCAGGCTCGCTATCGGCGGTCTGGCGATGGACTTCGTGGTCGAAGGCCCACATCTATTCGTGGTGAAGGAACCGCTGCACGAGGAAGAGCCGGTCTGGCAGTACGTCGTGCGCGCCGGCTTCTCGAAACTGTCCTACGCACCGATGAGGCCGGCGGCCTTTCCGGAGCCGCCGCCGGCGGGCATGCCGCGCGTCTGAGGCCAAGTGCGGCAGGGCCAGCCAACTTCCGGATGCCGCGTGCCGATCACCGGCCGGTAACCGTCCGGGTTCGTCGACGCATGGTCTCCTCTCCCGGTTCCAATCGCGATTCGTTGTGCCGAACCTGCCGGTATGGAGTCTAACCGGTATGGACGACCAGAAGCGCCCGGAACGACGGGGGAGGCACGAGGATGCTTGCCAGACTCTTCGTATCCATCAGCTGTGTCTTGATCCTGCTTGCCGGCGGCCCGGCGGTGGCACTCGCGGGCCCTCCCGTCGCTGCCGAACCCAAGGCCGCCGGCTGGCGTGACGGCTCATGGTCGCGCGGGTTCCAGCCCATGGGGATGTCCTCGAACCTGGGCGGCGTCGCCGTCAAGTGCATGATCGACTGGGGTGGACTGCTGGCCGTCGGCGGGTACTTCAACGAGGCCGGCGGCCGGGAGGCCAACCACGTGGCCGTCTGGAACGGCCTGTACTGGGATCCGCTGGCCGGAGGGCTCGGCTGGGAGGCCAACGCGCTGCACGACTACGGTCGCCTCGTGGTGGGGGGCAACTTCCGCACGGTCGACGGCGAACCGATCGAGTACGTCGCCCAGTGGGACGGCATCGATCGACGGTGGTACCCGATGGGCGACATCCCCGGCGAGGTACGCGGCTTCTGCAGCTACTTCGGCGGTCTCTACGCCGCCGGTCATTTCCTCAGTCCGGTCAGTTCGCTGGCCCACTGGATCGGCCAGAGCTGGGACTGCCTGGGGGTCAGCGTCGGCACGGGCATCATCCACGCCGTGGAGAACTTCAACGGCGCCATCTATTTCGGAGGCGCCTTCCAGGGGAACGGCGCTCTGCACCTGCTCGGCTGGGACGGCGAGAGCTACATTCGGCACAACCTGGACGGGAACGTGTCCTGCCTGCTGCAGGACGGGTACTACCTCTACGTGGGCGGCTGGTTCGATCACGCCGACGGCGTGGAGTCGCACGGACTGGCCAAGCTGTGGGCCGGCGGCAGCTTCCAGGCCGTGCCCGATCCTCTCGCCGACCGGAACGTCAGGGGGCTGGCCAGTTACGATGACGCCATCTACGTCGCCACCGACCACGAGGTGCGGCGGTGCGGCGTCGACTCCTGGTCGGAGCCGCTGGGCGGCGCTTTCGACGGCCAGCTCCTGTGCCTGGCGACCTGCCAGCCGCTGGGCGGCCTGTTCGCCGGCGGCGAGATCACCGGCTGCGTCGTGCATTGGGACGACGGGGAGTGGGTCCATCTGGGCGGGGGTCTCAACGAGGACGGCCGGATCAACTGCCTCGTCCAGTACGACGGCAGCGTCGTCGTCGGCGGGCGTCACATCAGGTTGCCCGGCATCCTCGTGGATCAGGACGACTCCTGGAACGTGCTGCACTGGGACGGCAACGCCTGGCACCGGCTGGCGGACGGGCTGAACCACGACGTCATGGCGCTCGCCGTCTACCGCGACGAGCTGTTTGCCGGCGGCGGTTTCTATGGTTCAGGGACGCAGCCGATCTCGAGAATCGCGCGCTGGCAGGATGGGCAATGGCACGGTCTGGGCGGAGCCAACGGGACCGTGATGGCGCTCCACGTGCACGGCGACGGCCTGATAGCCGCCGGCCAGTTCACCAGCATCGGCGGTGTCGCCGCCAACCGGATCGCCCGCTGGGATGGAACCCGGTGGTGGACCCTGGGCGCCGGAGCGAACAACACAGTCCGGGCGCTCGCGACGTACGACGGGCACCTGGTCGCCGCGGGCGACTTCACGACGGCCGGCGGCGCCGAAGCGGCCCATATCGCGCGCTGGGACGGTTCCGGCTGGCATGCGCTGGGCGACGGGCTGGACGACACTGCCCACGCGCTGACGCTGTGGCACGGCGACCTGGTCGCGGGCGGGCGATTCCTGCACGCCGGCGGGGCGCCGGCGGCGCGCATCGCCCGCTGGGACGGCGGCGGCTGGGATCCGCTCGGCGAAGGGCTCGCCGGCGAGAACCTGAGCCACGGTGTCACGGCGCTGCTGGGAACCAGCACGGACCTGTTCGCCGGCGGGGACTTCACCGAGGCCCAGGGCGGGATCGCGCGCGGGATCGCGACCTGGGACGGTGCCGCCTGGTACGAACTGGGCGACGGTATCGGCGCCGGCTACGAAGCGACGTGCGTGTACGGTCTTCTGGCGAAGGACGGCGACCTGTACATCGGCGGCGACTTCGCGGAAGTGGGCGCCGGAATTCCCTCCAGCAAGCTGGCTCTCTGGCTGGACGGGGCGATCACGCCGACCCTGCTGCGTTCGTTCGAGGCGCGCATGGCCAGCCGCGGGGCCCCCGGCGAGGGCGCCGCAGCGGGACCGACCGTGACGGTGACCTGGACCACATCCGCGCCGAGCAGACCGATGGAGTTCCGGCTCACCGCGCGCGCCGCCGGGCAAACCTGGCCCGTGCCGTCGGTGGTGGCCGGCGGCGAGAATGCATTTCGGGCCCACGACTGTTCCCCGCACCTGGCGACGGCACCAGAGGTGTCCTACACCCTTGCCCACGCTGCAGACGGTCTCGACTGGAGGACCGTCGCCGAGCAGGCCGTCGCACTCGGACCGCCATCGCCTGCGGGAATCGTGGGCATCCATCCCAATCCCTTCAATCCCCGGACCAGGATCACGTTCGATCTGGCGCGGCCAGGCTACGTCCGCGTGGACGTCTACGCCTTGACGGGGCGCTGGATCACGACGCTCGCGTCGGAACGGTTGCCGGCGGGGCGGCACACGCGAACCTGGGACGGATCGGATGCACAGGGCCGGGAAGTCGCTTCGGGCTCGTATCTGCTGCGTCTGGTGACCGGGGAGCGGATCGAGTCGGTCAAGGCAACGCTGGTCCGTTGACGCCTGTCTCTAGTCCCGGGGAGGTTCCCTCATGCGTGCGGATCACGTCTCTCTTCGCGACCGGATCTTGATCTCGGCCGCGATCCTCGTTCTTGCGGGTGTCATGCCGACGGCCAGGGCCAGCGGCTACGACGACCTTGGCGGCGACGACGCGACCGTCGTCAATCTCGACCGCGCGTACACGCCAGGCATCGCGATCGCCGGCAACGGCGACATCTACGTCGCCGTGGAGTCCCATCCGCTCGATGGCCGCGAGATCAGGATCTACCGCTCCCGCGACGGCGGCGAGACCTGGGAGATCCGGGGCGAGTTCGCGGCCGAGGCCGAGGGCTTCAAGGACCCCAGCCTCGTGATCGCCGAGGGCGCGGCGGAGCGGATATTCCTCGCCTACACCCATTTCACCGCGGAGGATCGCTTCCGGGTCGAGGTGGCGTATGCGGACCTCGCCTCGCCGGGCGGTGAGTGGACCAGGGTGCCGGTCGAGACGGATGCGGACGTCCAGAGCTACCGGCCGTGCCTTGCTAGCGACCACCTGAACCATGACAGCTACAACCTCTACCTCGTCTACGCCGGCGACCAGGCAGGATACGCCGACATCTGGTTCGCACGCAGCACCGACCAGGGTGCCGGGTGGCAGGCACCTTACATCATCGCGGAGAACGCGACGACCGACTCGGATTTCGCCCGCCCCGCGGTCTGCTGCGGCTTCGGCGGCTACGTGCACACGACCTGGCAGGTCTACTCCCGCTACGGGTCATTCGACGATGCGGTCGTCTATCGCCGGGCTGCCGGTCGCGCCGACGCCGGCGCCGGCGCCTGGGGCAGCGCGCTGCCCCTGACCGCCACGACCGACGGATACTGGGACGGCAGCCCCCATGTCGCCGCTGCGGCGGCCTCGCCCGACGTCATGATCGTCCACCACCGCTACGCACCAGGGGAAACCGGCTGGCTGGAGATGCGCCCGGCGGGCGTCTTCATGTCCCACGACCAGGGCGCGACCTTCGCCAGCCAGGGAGAGGTGCCCGGCGGCCTCAGCTTCTACCATGGGCTGTTGCACCAGGAAACCACGGGCCAGTGGATCATCGACGGCATGCTGGACGACGGCTGGGCGATCCAGCGCGGCAGCGGTGTCGGTCCCTTGTCCTGGTCGCCGCCGGAGCTCTTCTCCGACGACGACGCGGGCGAGGCCCGGCCGTTCGACGGGCGCATCGCCGTCGACCCCACGCGGAGCGACCGGGTCGCAGCTGTCTGGATCCTCTGGGAAGGCCTCGACGAGTGGGTCGAGTTCGACGCCGAGTGGCGGCGCGATCCGGGCTACCCCAACCTCGAGCCCGGCTTCCCTCGCGATCACGACCACATGCCGATCTCGCCGGCGGGGCTGGTCGACCTGGACGGCGACGGCGACCTGGAGATCGTCTACGGCAGCAACGATCGGCGCATCCACGCCTGGCACCACGACGGCAGCCCGTTGGCCGGCTGGCCGGTGGACGTCGGCCTTTTCCTCACGGACGGACCGGTCGCGGTCGGCGATCTGCGCGGCGACGGCACGCTGTACGTCGTGGCCGGCACGATGGACGGCCTGGCCGTGGCCTACCTGGCCGACGGACAACCGGCGCCCGGCTGGCCTTTCGACGCCGGCACCGGCGAGCCGGCCTACGTGTCCATCGGCGCGCTTGGCGGCGAGGACGCGCGGTCGGTCGTCGTGGCCTCCGGCACGCGCACCACGTTCGCGTCGTGGCAGGGGCTCCTGCCTGCCGGCGCCTTCGTGCGCAACCACTATTTCCGGACGCACATCGCCCCGTGCGCCGCCGGCGACATCGACGGCGACGGCACGGCCGAGGTCGTCTGCGGACCGGGCGACCAGATCCTTGCCTTTCGCATGTGCACGGCCATGACGGTGCTCGGCCGCTACCTGCCTACTCCCATCTCCGACGCGGTCACGCTGGCCGACCTGGACCTCGACGGCGATGTGGAGATCCTTGCGCCCACCAGCGACGGGACGCTGTTCGCCGTGCACGGCAATGGCAGCGACGTTGCGGGCGCCTGGCCCTTCGTCTCGGGCACCGGTTCGCCGCTGACCAGCGCCGCGGTCGCCCGGATGGTGGGGCCCGAGGCGCCGGGGCTGGCCGTGGGCTCGCGCGAGCGCGCGATCCACCTGCTCGACGAAGACGGCGTCCAGCGCGCCGGCTTTCCGGTCTTCACGGGCGAACCGTGGGATCTGCTGGCGGCGCCGATCATCGGTCCGGTGGCGGGCGACGTGCCCGACGTGGTCGTCGCCGACCGCGCGAATCTGGCGTGGTCGTGGAGCGACGTCGGCGCGGTGAACCCCGGCTTTCCTCGCGACATCGGCGAGATGGTGATCGACAGCCCGGCGCTGGGCGATCTCGACCTGGACGGCAGCGTCGAGCTGGTCGTGCTCACCGGCAACCAGATGCGGATCTTCGATCTCGGCCGGTCGGCGCTGCCGGCGGCGGCGGTTTGGCCGATGTACGGGCACGACGCCCAACGCACCGGCTGCGCCGATCATCCGGTGAACCCGCCGAGCCCCGTGACCGATGATGAAGTCAAGGCGACACGCCTGAGCTTCGCGTCGCCGCATCCCAATCCCTTCAATGGTCAGGCCAGCTTCCACTTCGCGCTGCCGGCGCGTGCGGCGGTCAGCCTGGATATCGTCGACCTGAGGGGACGACGCGTCGCCACGGTCGTCAACGAGGAACGCGAAGCGGGGTCGCACGTCGTGCAATGGAACGGACGCGACCGCCAGGGCCGTACCGTCGCAGCCGGCCACTACGTGGCGCGGTTGCGGATCAGCGGCGACGGCCGGCAGCAGACGCTCACGCGGAAGGTGACGGTCCTGCACTGACTCGTGCGGCGATCGCAGGGGCCCGGAGACGCCGGCCAGCTGCGGCGCTCGACGGCGACGAGTCGAGATGCTGCCCGCGCCGATCTCGTCGGAACCGGCGGCAAGGACGCCGCTGGCTACCTAGTACGACGCCTCCAGGGTAAGCGAGAGGGTCGCCTCCGATTGGCCTTTATCCCATGTCTTGGTCAGGCCCCACGTGTACGGCTCGAACGAGCCGGACGTGTTCTCCCAGCATCCGGGAATCGCCATGGCCGACGGCCAGTCGACCATGCTCCTGATATCGGCGATATAGTCGACGCATTCCCCCTCGGTGCATGCCTCGAAGCGCGGATGATCGGTGATCACGTCCAGGAGGAACTTGATTCCGACGAAAATCGGGAGGATCACGGCGTCCCCCTGTTGTACGTGTCGATACCCGCGATGATGCAGCAGCCGGATACCTCGGCCCACTCGATGATCGTCGTCTCGCTGCACTTCCCGCTCATGCATCCCGCCGAGTTGTACGCCCGCGTGACCGTCCCCATGCAGCTGTCCGTACAGAGATAGATCGTGCCGGCGTAGTTGCTGCCGCTTCCGGTGATTGTGCTCTGCGTGTCGCCGAAGTACTCCCCGTCCTGGTTGTCCGTGGAGTTGAACGAGGAGTTCACCGTGGTCGAATGGACTAAGTTGCGGAAGGTGACCACGATCGGGTCCGCGTCGGTCCATTCCTGGGCAGCGGGGTTGTAGGCGCGCGAGTTGAGCGTTCTCGTCACCGTCTCGGCGCAGTAGAACCGCTCGCCGTACCCGAGGATGCGTGAGCTGAACGATACCCTGTACTCACCGTTCGCGTCGCTCTCCCCGCCGGGGAGGTAGTGCCCGTAGCCCAGGTCGCAGTCGAGGAAGACCCCTGCGATCGGCTGCCCCGATCCGGTGGTGAGCCGGTGGGTGACGGTGCCGACGCACATTTCCTCGTCGCCTTCGGTGATCATGGCGCGAGGAATCTCCGTGCGGTCGCCGGACATCGCCAGCCGCCAGAATCCGCAGCAGTCCTCGTGCCAGTTGCGGACGTTGGCGAGGAAGGCTTCGTCGTCGACACAGCCCCGATCGCCGAGCGACAGCACGTAGGCCAACAAGGTTTCTCCGTCCTGGCATTCGTTCGCAGTACAGAGCGCCCGGCCGTCGGCGGCGATGGTCTGCGCCATCTCGAGGATCCGTGACCGGAGGGCCCCGGCGAACTGCGCGATAGCGAGCGAGAGATCCTCGATCTGGGCGAAAGGCTGGGATCTGTCGAGTTCCTCGATGAGGTGCTCGACATCGCCGGGTGCCGCGGGAGAGGCGGGATGGAGCGCGGAGAGGGCGGACTGGTGCAGGCCAAGGGCCGACCACGCCGCGCTCATCACCTGTGTGGAGAGCCTCTCGCAGAGTTCACGGCCCCCGGCGATCCAGGCCGGGTCGCAAGCCGTGTTCCACGCGACGGCGTTGATGAGGTCATGGAGGTTGTAGAAGAACGGGTCCATCCCGGCGTACGCTTCGGCGATCGCCTTCGTGGTCAGGAGCATCTCGTTCAGGCGGGTGCAGTCGGCTGCTTCGGTCCCGTAACCGCTGAAGTGCCACATGCGTGCGGTCAGCGTCTTCGCGGCGAAGTCGATCTGTGACTGGCAAGCGGCGAGCGCGGTGTGCGGCGATTCGAAGAGGAAGATCCCGCCGGTGCTGTCGAAAGGGAACGTCGCGGCGGCGGGAGGGGGATCTCCAGGGGGTCGGGAGAGTCGGAGGCAAGCTCCTCCGGTTCGAAGAGGGACCCGGTGACGCAGCAGTCGGTCCCCCCGCACGAGACGGCACGGGTGAACTCTCCCGGGCCGTCGACCACGAGATCCGCGACCGGGATGATCGAACGGTCGTGTCGGAGGCGAGCGCGCCGGCGGGCATGGCGAGGCGGTAGGCGACTCCATCCGAACCGGTCGCCTCGACCGTCCCTCCGCCCGCGGCGGTGATCGTCTCCGAGACCGCACGGTCGTTCCCGGCGGTGTAGCCCACGCTGAACGCCGCGGTTTCGTCGGGGTCGTCGTCGACCGGCCCGGTCCCGGTTTCCGAACAGGCGACGCTCAGGAGCAGGACGACCAGGACAGCTGTAATGGGATTCCTCACGATGGAAATCCGTTCGTCATCGATCCGGTGTCAGCGCTTCGCATCAGGAATGCAGTAACCGTCTTCCGGCAGTTGCCCTTGTCGTGTTGCATGGCGGGCCCCCCTCTGCTGTGCCCCCGCTGCGGCGAACCCATGCGGATCATCGCGTTCGTGCTCGACCCGCCGGTGATCGGGCGCATCTTGCGGCACATCGGCGAGCCGACGCAGGCGCCCGCGGTGCTGCCGGCGCGGTCGCCGCCGCAGGGGGCGCTGGGGTTCGACCAGACCGCGCCGGGGGATCCTTGGCCGGAGATGGACCAGACGGTGGGGGCGGAGGACGCGGGCTGGGAGTGCCCCCATCGCACAAGGCCAAGGTCAGGAGGTCGGCAGCGGCCGTCGCCGCGGTGTGCGCGGTCGGGGCGGCGGGCGGACGATTCGGCGGCGGGAACGGTGGTCCGGCGGCCAGGCGCCTTGCCGGCCGGGGGTCTGGGGGAGTACCATCAGGGGGATATCAGGTGGGCTGGGCCGGGGTGGTGGTAGGAAGAGGCGGTTGTTCTTCGCATATTCGCACGATGTAGCCGAGCAGCGGCCCCTCCTTGCCGTCGGCGTCGACGCGCAAGCGTTCACGCACCGCCAGGCGCATCACCACGGGCGGCGCCGCGGGGCAACGGACCGGTGGCGGTTCGCCGGCCTCGGCGGCCGCCATCAGGATCAGCACGAGGCATCGCGTGGTCATCGGTTGCATGGCGGTGCTTCTCGCTGCGCGCCGCGCATCCGGCCTTGCGACTTGGCTACAACCGCTCCCGCGCCCCCCGATACCGCCGGCTCCACGTGAGCGTCGTGCCACACCGCAGCACGACGTGGTAGTCGCCATGGAACCACGGCTGCAGCTCCTTGATCGCATCGAGACGCACGATCTCCGAGCGGTTGATCCGCGCGAAGTGGCGTGCGTCGAGGCGGCCGGCGAGCTCGGTCAAGGTGCCACGCTTGAGGAATCGCCCTTCCGTGGTATGGAACTCCAGGTAGTTCCGCCGTGTGCGCACGAAGTCGATCCGGCTGACGTTGAGCAGCACCTCGTGGTTGGGCCGCAGCTGTACCAGGATGCGGGCGACCCCGCCGCGCGCGGCTTCGACGGCCGCCAGGGCCGCGGCGAGGCGATCTGCGTGGTCGTGGCCGGAGCGGAGGGCGAGTTGTTGCCGCGCCCGCGCCAGCACCTGGGTCAGGCGTTGCGCGGTGTACGGTTTGAGCAGGTAGTCGAGCGCCTGCACCTCGAAGGCCCGCACGGCGTGCTCGTCGTAGGCGGTCACGAAGATCACGAGGGGCATGCGCTCGACGCCCACGGCGTCGATCACCGCGAAACCGTCGCGGCACGGCATCTGGATATCCAGCAGCACAACGTCGGGGGCATGCCGCTCGATCTGTGCGATCACCGAGTCGCCGTCGTCCGCCTCGCCGACGATCTCGATGTCCGCCTCCAGCGCCAGCAACGTGCGGAGCTTCCGGCGGGCGGGGCGTTCGTCGTCGGCGATCAGGACGCGCATCATGGCGCGCCCTCCGCGAGCGGCAGGCGGATCGTCACCCGGCAGCCGCCGAGCGCGCCGCGGTCGATCGCGAGCGTGTGCGCGTCGCCGTACAGCAGGCGGAGCCGTTCGGCCGTCGCGCCCAGACCGACGCCGCCGCGCAGCGGCGCGGTCGCCTGCGCGAGTCCCGGCCCATCGTCCTCGATCACGATCGACAGGGTGGACGGGCGCTCGTCTCTGCCGACCACCACCTGCACGCGGCCGGTGCCCCGCACCTCGACGCCGCCGTGGCCGATCGCGTTCTCCACCAGCGGTTGCAGCAGGAAGGGGGGCACGAGCGCCCGGTCGAGGCCGGGCTGGACCGTGACCGTGACCTGCAGGCGTTCCTCGAAACGCGCCCGCATGATCGCGAGGTAGTCGTCGAGGGTGACGAGCTCCTCGGCGAGCGGTACGCAGTCGGAGCGCGCGGTGCGGAGCGAGGCGCGCAGCAGGTCGGCCAGCCGGGAGATCATCGTGTCGGCCTGCGCGACATCGCGGTACATCGTGGCCGAAACCGTGTTGAGCGCGTTGAACAGGAAATGCGGTTGCAGCTGCAGCTGCAGGTTGCGCAGGTTCGCATCGGCCAGGCTGCGCTGCAGGCGCAGGGTGTGCAGCTCGCGGGCCCGCGCGGCGGCGACGTGCCGCCAGGCATGCAGCGCGGCGGCCATGATCATGAAGACGATAGCGTCGGCCGGCAGTTCCATCAGGAAGCGCAGCGGCATGCGGCCGTAGTCGTAGTCGCCGAGGCCGGCTGCCGGGTACAACACGGCGCGCGCCGCCCAGCGCCACGAGGTCTGCACGGTCGAGTAGCACGCGATGCCGATCAGGTAGGCCGGCAGCCGCCGCAGCAGGTAGCCTCGGTCCAGCCGCCATCGCCGCACCAGCAGGCGCACCGCGAAGAAGCCGAGCCCGCTGCCGAGGGCCGAGGTCATCTCGTTGATCAGCGGCGGGAGCGGCGACCCTTTGCCGCCGGCCGCGAGGACCGCCAGGTGGTGGTACGTGAACAGGAGCAGACCGCCGCACGTCCAGGCGAGCAGCCAGACGCGCCACGGCACGGCCAGGTCAGGCTGCGGTTCTCGGGTGCCGGATCGGTTCAGGGTATGCATGCCCCCAAGTATACGTGGTTTCGGCGCCGGCAGCGCCGCCGAACATCACGCCGGCGGGCCGTTTCGTCCCGCCATGGTCCCGCTCGTCCCCGGGGGCGTGTCCCGTCGCGGCCGCGGGGCGATCATGAGCCCACGCGGCAGCCGGCCGCCACGCGCTACTCGGCTGTCCGGACGATCCGGACGGGCCACCGGTCGGCGCCGCGATGCTCCCGGAGGATGGACCATGCCCTCACCCTGCCATACCACGAATCCCGGTACCACCCAGCCGTTCGGGGCCGCCCTTGCCGGGCCGGCCGCGGCTCCGGCCGTGTGGGCGATGGCCGCGGCCGCGCTGCTGATCTTCCTGTTGCCGGGAATGCTCGGGGCCTACGGCATGTTCATCGACGAATACTACTACGCCTCGTGCGCCGCGCGTCCCGACTGGGGCTACGTGGACCATCCGCCGGGCGCGCCGCTGGCCCTGAACGTGAGCCTCGCGTTGCTGGGCGAAGGGCTGCTGGCGTTGCGATTGCCGGCGGCGTTGCTGGGCGCGTCCCTGGTCCTGGGCGTGGGGCTGCTCTCGCGCCGCCTCGGCGCGGACCATTGGGGGCAGGCGGTCGCCTGCCTGGCCATCGTCGCGGCGCCCATCTATCAGATCATTTTCGGCGTCTTCGCGATGAACGCGTTCGAGGTCGTGCTGTGGTTCGCGGTCGGCTGGACGGTGATCGAGGTCGAGCGCCGCCGCGCGCCGCGTTTGTGGCTGCTCGTCGGGCTGCTCGTCGGCACGGCGTTGATGTTCAAGCACACGTCCGTGCTCCTGGTCGCCGCGCTGGCGATCGGCCTCGTGGTCACGCCGGGGCGCCGGCACCTGCGCGGTCGCTACCTCTGGCTCGGCGCGCTGCTGTCCTTGGTGCTGCTCGGGCCGAACCTCATCTGGCAGGCTTCGCACGGCTGGCCGTCCCTCGAGTTCTACCGCAACGCCGACCTCAGCAAGAACATCGAGACGCCCGTGCACATCGGGTTCCTGCTGCAGGTCCTGGTCACCGGGCCGGGCGCGCTGCCGCTCTGGGTGCTCGGTCTCGTG
Organism: Candidatus Krumholzibacteriia bacterium; assembly: GCA_014859985.1. Taxonomy (GTDB): domain Bacteria; phylum Krumholzibacteriota; class Krumholzibacteriia; order LZORAL124-64-63; family LZORAL124-64-63; genus JACZKN01. The sequence goes on from JACZKN010000575.1 coordinate 12,138, forward strand.
TTCTTCCTGCGCCGCCGCGGCGACCTCGATCTGCGCCACCTCGCCTGGCTGTCGATCGTGTTGCTCGTGCTCATGCTCGCCAGCCAGAAGAGCAGGCCCGATCGCATCGCCGGCATGTACCCGGTCCTGTTCGCGGCCGGGGGCGCGTTGCTGACCCGGCTGACCTCATCCCGCGCGCGCCGGCTGCGCCCGGCGATCGTAGCCTGGCTGGTCGTGTCGGCCCTGCCGCTGGTTCCGCTCGGCCTGCCGATCCTGCCGCCCGCGTTGCTCGCGAGGTACGCGGCAAGCACGGGCTTCGTCCCGCAGATCGAGGCCGGTCCAGGCAAGGCGGCGAGCCTGCCGCAGTGGTTCGCCGACCGTCTCGGCTGGGAGCGCCTGGTCGACGTCGTCGAGGGCGCGCGCGACCGGCTGCCGCCGACCGAGCGCGGCGAGGTCGTCTACTTCGTGCCCAGCTACGGGCACGCCGGCGCGCTGGAGTGGCACGGCAAGGAGCGCGGCCTCGTACCGGTCTATTGCACGCAGAACACCTGGTACCTGTGGGGTCCGCCGCCCCGACCGGTCACGGTGGCGATCGTGGTCGGCAATACCGCCGGGAGCCTGGCGACCATGTTCGAGCACGTGGAGCAGGCCGGGTACTACGAGCACGACCACATCATGCCCTGGCGCAACCGGACGGCGGTCTGGATCGTGCGCGGGCCGCGCGAGCCGATCGCCCGGATGTGGCCGCAGTGGAAGCACTACGAGTGAGGTTCGCGTCACGCGCCGACGCGCAACCCCGTCCCCACCGTCTACGCTCGCGATACGCCGGATCACGCCGGCGGCCGGGCGGTGGACGCGTCGGTGACGGTACCGGCGATCGCCCCCGATCCGCCTGCCGACGAGCCGCGCAGCGCCCTGTCGCGGGCCGCGCTCCGGTGCTGGGCGCTGCTGCTGGTGCGGATGTGGAATCGCTTCGCGATCCCGCCTTCGGCGATGACGGGTGCCTGCCGCTGCTGTGCCGGCGCTGCAGGGGACCCGTGCGGATCATCGCGCTCGTGCTCGACCCGCCGGTCGGCCCCAGGCGGGGAGTGACCCCACCGCACCAGGCAACGGACCGGAGGTCGGCCGCCGCCGACGCCGCGGTGTGCCCGGTCGGGGCGGCGGGGGGACGAATAGGCGGCGGTGGCGGCGGGAACGGCAGTCCGACGGACAGGCGGCTTGCCGGCCGGGGGCCTGGGGGAGTACGAT
>JACZKN010000576.1 GCA_014859985.1 Candidatus Krumholzibacteriia bacterium
GTACCGGGCGGGGCAGGGGATGGCTCAGCAGGAGGCCGCGCCCGTCGCCGCGGTAGCCGACCCGCACCGGCACGCGGGGCTGCGCGGGATCGCCGGCGAAGAGGGGGGCCCACGACCGCCTTACGGCCAGGTGCAGCGCCGGACCTTGGCCGCGTTCGTCGCGGGCCGCCGCCAGGCGCGACAGCAACGGCGACGCCATGACCGCGTCACCCAGCCAGTTGGGGGCCAGGACGAGGAACACCGCGGTCCCGGCGGGTTCATTCATCGCCGTCGGGCACGGCCTCGGTGGCGGGCGCCGCGTCCGTGACCGCGGTGGCGGGCGGTCCCTCGCCCGCCGGCGGCGCCACGATCACCGTGGACGGCCGGCCGGTGCGCCCGCCGGTGACGGCTTCCACGGCTTCCATCAGCGTCTCGATGTCGACCTTCTCGCCGCTGGCGATGTCCAGCGCCCGGGCGCAGGAGCGGCCCGCCGGCCGGTAGCAGGGATCCTCGCCCTCCGCGAAGAGGGCGACCGTCGGCACGCCCATGGCCACGGCGAAGTGCATCAGGTCGGTGTTGCCCCCGATGAAGAGGTCGCACTGGGAGGCGAGCAGCAGCATGTCCATCAGGGTGGCCCGCGGCAGGCCGACCGGCGTCTCGGACAGCCGTGCGGAGAAGCGGTCCAGGCGGTCCCGGTCGGCCGGGTCCGCCAGCGGCACGACCTTGCAGACCAGCTGGGTCGCCAGCTGGCGCACCAGGAACTGCAGGTTCTCCGGGGCGAAGGCGTGCCCCCCCTTGGAGACGCCCGGATCGAGGCCCACCAGCAGCTGGTCCGGATTCGGCTTGTGGAAGTGCACCTGCTGGGCCGTGTGGCGCAGGCGGTCGCCGGGCAGGGGCCAGCGCGGCTTCAGTTCCCCCGGCGCGAAGCCCAGGAAGGGCGCCACGACGGCCATGCGGTCGCCGTAGTAGCCTTCGGAAGCGGGCGACCGCCGCACCTCGAAGTTCACCGACGGCCAGTTGTCCTCGTGGCTGGGCCCCAGGCGCAGGGCCGCGCCGCTGGCCAGGGCGCCCAGCTCCAGGCGCGGGTTCGGCCTAAAGGACATGACCACCGCCACGTCGTACTGGCCCGCCCCCAGCTTACGCAGCAGGGACCCGTAGGCCGGGCGCCACGGGTTGATCTGGCCATCCCGGTAGACCACGCAGTGGTGCGCCAGGCCGCTCTGGGCCACGAGGTCGACGTGCGGCTCGGGCAGCAGGAAATCCATGGCCGCGCCGGGATGCCGCCGCTTGTAGGCCGTCAGCAGCGGCGCGTGGAAGACCAGGTCCGCCAGGTCCCCGCTGTCGATGCAGAGCAACCGCGAGCCGGCACCCAGGGCCCCGGGAACGGTGAACGGCGTCTCCCGTCCCCGCTTGATGAAGGGCCGCATCAGGGTGTTGATCAGCGCGCTCTCGGCCACGGGTTCCCGCTCACTTCCCGGCCCCGGCCAGCACGCCGGGGAAGATGGTGTCCCAGACCTGGTCGACATGGGCGACGGGGACGAAGGTCACCGCGTCGCGCACCTCGTCGGGGATCGACTCGAGGTCGACCTCGTTGGCCGCGGGGATGATCACGGTGCGGATGCCCGCCCGGTGGGCCGCCAGCACCTTTTCCAGCAGCCCGCCGATGGGCAGCACCGCGCCGGTCAGGGTGATCTCCCCCGTCATGGCGGTCCGGCGGTCCACGGTCTTGCGCAGCAGCAGCGAGAGCAGCACCGAGGCCATGGCGATGCCGGCGCTGGGGCCGTCCTTGGGGATGGCGCCCGCCGGCAGGTGGATGTGGATGTCGCGCTCGGCGAAGAAGGGCGCGAACTCCGCTGCCAGGCCGAAACGGTTGCGCAGGTAGCTGTAGGCCGCGGCGGCGGACTCCTGCATCACGTTGCCCACCTGGCCGGTGAGCTTGAGGTTGCCGCGGCCGCCCGGCAGGGACAGTCCCTCGATGTAGAGGATCTTGCCGCCCACCTGGGTCCAGGCCAGGCCCGTGACCACGCCGACGGCCAGCCGCGAGCGCAGGCGGTCCTCCGAGTAGCTGGGCGGGCCCAGGTAGTCGTGGAGGTTCTTCGCGCCGATGCTCTGGCGCTTCGTCTTGCCCTTGGCCACGTCGGTCGCCACCTTGCGGCACACGGCGCCGATCTCCCGCTCCAGGTTGCGGACACCGGCCTCGCGGGTGTGGAACTCGATGACGGCCATGAGCCCCGCGTCGGTGAAGCGGACGTGCCTGGTGCCGAGGCCGTTGGCGTCGACCTGCCGCGGCACCAGGTACCGCTTGGCGATCTGCAGCTTCTCGAGGTTGGTGTAGCCCGGCAGCTGGATCACCTCCATGCGGTCCAGCAGCGGCCGCGGGATGGTGTCCAGCAGGTTCGCCGTGGTGATGAACATGGTCTTCGAGAGGTCGAACGGCAGCGTCAGGTAGTGGTCCGTGAAGCTGTTGTTCTGCTCCGGGTCCAGCACCTCGAGCAGGGCGCTGGCGGGATCGCCGCGGAAGTCCTGCCCCAGCTTGTCGATCTCGTCCAGCATGAACAGCGGGTTGTTGGTTCCGCACTCCTTGATGCCGTGGATGATGCGGCCGGGCATGGCGCCCACGTAGGTGCGCCGGTGGCCGCGGATCTCGGCCTCGTCGCGCATGCCGCCCAGGGAGAAGCGGAAGAACTTGCGGCCCACCGCCTCGGCGATGCTGCGGCCCAGGGAGGTCTTGCCCACGCCGGGCGGACCGGCCAGGCAGAGGATGGGCCCGCGGTGGTCCGGTTTGAGCTTGCGCACCGCCAGGTACTCGATGATGCGCTCCTTGACGTCCTCGAGCCCGAAGTGGTCGCGCTCGAGGATCTTCTCGGCGCGCACCAGGTCCAGGATGTCCTCGCTGGACACGTTCCACGGCAGGTCCAGCAGCCAGTCCACGTACGTCTTGCTGACGGTGTACTCGCTGGCGCCCGGGGACATGCGGGTCAGGCGGTCGTATTCGCGCTCGCACGCGGCCTTGACCCGCTCCGGCAGGTCGGCGTCGGCGATGCGCTCGGCCAGTTCGTCCAACTCCACCGAGCCCTCGTCGGTGTCGCCCAGCTCCCGCTGGATGGCCTTCAGCTGCTGCCTGAGGTAGTACTCGCGCTGGTCCTTGTCGATGGACTTGCGCACGCTCGACTGCAGCTTCTGGCCGAGCTCCAGCACGTCCAGCTCGCGCATCACCAGCTTGGAGAGCAGCTGCAGGCGCTTGCGCGGCGAGGATTCCTCCAGGATCTGCTGCTTCTCCTCGACCTCGATGTCCAGGTTGGTGGCGATCAGGTCGGCCAGGCGGCCGGGATCGTCGATGTTCATGATGACCACCTTCAGCTCGTCGCTGAGGGACTCGCTGGCGTCGATGATCTTCATGAAGTTGTTGGCCACCCCCCGCATGTAGGCCAGGGTGCGCGAGTCGTCCTGGCGCTCCTCCGGGATCAACTCGACCCGCGCCTTCATGTACGGGTGGTCGCTGATGAACTCGCGGATGCGGCAACGGGCCACGCCCTGCCCCAGCAGGCGCATGCTGCCGTCGGGGAAGCGCAGCATCTTCTGGATCTTGACCGCCGTGCCCACCTGGTAGATGAGGTCGCGGTCGGCGATCTCCTCCTCCTCGTCGTCGTCCACGGCGCGCTGGGCGAAGGCGCCGAGGATCTTGTCGCCGGCCAGGCAGTCGTCGGCCAGGTGCACGAGGTTCGCATCGCTCAGCACCAGCGGCACCATCATCGCCGGGAAGATCACCGCCTCGCTGATGGGCAGCACCGGCAGCTCGCTCGGCAGCTCGATGTCGCCGCGCTCGTCGCGCTCGAGGGTTTCGCGGTCGGTGTCCGCCATGCGGCTTGCTCCTTCGGTGGTGTCCCGGCGCCCGTGCCGGTCAGCGGTCGATGGCGATCTGGCGCCCGCCCGCGGGGCGGTCGCTGCCCTTCTGGAACGTGACGTAGAGGAACCCGTTGCGGTAGACGGCGCGGGCGCTGCCGGGGTCGACGGGCACGCTCAGGGGAACCCGCCGCGAGAACGGGCCCACGCTGATCTCCATTTCGTGGAAGTGCTTCTTGCCCGGGACGGAGGTGTCCTGGCGGATGCCGCGGACCAGCAGGTTGTGGGCGTCGGCCAGGACCTCGATGCCGCCGGGGTCCATGCCCGCGAGGTCCATCTGCACGACGAAGGCGTCCTCGGTCTCGTAGGCGTCCGTCGCCGGCCGCCAGCAGAGTTCGGCCTCCGCAGGCAAGGCACCACCCCGCTGCGCGTACGAGATGACGAGGATCTCGAAGATCTCGTCGGCGTCGCCCATCCTGTCCCGACGGCTCATCGCTGGGTCCACTCCGGTGCATGGGTCCGCATGCGTTCGCGTGGACCGTATGCTAACCACCGGGCCGGAGGGCGTCAACACAAGGCACGGAAACGGTCCGCGCGGCTCAGAACCGCCGCAGCACGCCGATCACCACGCCCTGCACCCGCACGCGGTCCTCCGGGAGGATGAGCACCGGCACCGCCGGGTTCGCCGGCTGCAGGCGCACCCGCCCGCCGCTCTCGCGGTGGTACTGCTTGAGGGTGACCGACTCGCCGTCCACCAGGGCGATCACCGTCTCGCCGCTGCGGGCGGTCTCGCGGGCCTCGACCACCACCGTGTCGCCGTCGCGGATCTGCTCGTCGATCATCGAGTCGCCGCGGACCCGCAGGGCGTAGGTGCGGCCCTTGCCCAGCCACTCTTCCGGCAGGTTGATCTCCTCCTGCTCGGCCACCGCCTCGATGGGCAGACCCGCCGCCACGGTGCCCAGCAGGGGCACGGCCACGAGCCCGGAACCCGTCCCGTCGGCCACCACGGAGAGGTCGCGGCTGGCGTTGCGCCGCTCCCGCTTGAGGTAGCCCTTGTCCACCAGGTGGGCGACGTGCTTGTGGACCGTCGCCACCGAGGAGAGGCCGAAGCGGGCGCCGATCTCCTGCAGGGTGGGGGCGTAGCCGCGTTCCTGGGCGTATTCGCCGATGAAGGCCAGGATCTCGGCCTGGCGGGGAGTAAGACCCATGGTCGCCTCCTGCGTGCGTGTCTCCCCTGTCCCGCGGGGCCGGACCGCCGAAGGCGCGTCCCCGGGGCACGGACAGGGCAAGGATAGACGAAAACAGGGCGAAACGCCAGGGGGAAATTCGGGCGAAAGTTTCAGCGGCAGGCCGCGGCCACGGCCGCGCCCAGGGGCCGGGGTGCCGCCCCGGCCAGGAACATCTGCGCCTCCGCCAAACCGGGCAGCCCGCGGCGCCCGCCCCAGTCCCGGCATTTGAGGGCCGCCACCGCCGCGCCCCAGCGCAGGGCGCCGGCGAAGGTCTCGCCCCGGGCCAGCGCGAACGCATAGCCCGCGTGGAAGGCGTCGCCGGCACCGGTCGTGTCGACGGCCTCGACCGCGAAGGCCGGGACCGCGAACGGCGCCCCGTCGGCCAGGGCCAGGATCCCGTCGGGGCCGAAGGTCATGGCCACCCGCACGGGGCCCTCGGCCCGCAGGGCGCGCAGGGCCGCCGGCAGGAAGGCGCAACCCGTGTAGGCCGGGGCGAAGACGGCCGAAGACACCACGTCGGTGCACAGCGGCACCAGGTCGCGGGAGCCGGCGCGCAGCGAACCGGCGTCCATCACCACCGGCAGCCCCCGGCGCCGGGGGCTGCCGGTG
>JACZKN010000577.1 GCA_014859985.1 Candidatus Krumholzibacteriia bacterium
CGCCACGGATGATCGCGGCGTTCTCGGCGGGGGTGCCGCCGGCCAGGTCGGCGGCGCGGTGGCGGGCGACGCCCGCCTCTTCGGGGGTGAACAGGTAGACGGTGACCTCGCCGTCCCGCAGCTCGGCCACCACCGTCTCGCCGCAGGGGGAGACCTCGTCCAGGCCGCCGGCCCCGTGGACCACGAAGGCCCGCTCGCTGCCGAGCTGCCCCAGCACCCGGGCCAGGGGCTCGCACAGCCGCGGGTCGTACACGCCCAGCAGCTGGCGGCGGGCGCCGGCAGGATTGGTCAGGGGGCCCAGCACGTTGAAGACCGTGCGCACGCCCAGTTCGCGGCGCACGGGCATGGCGTGCCGCATGGCCGGGTGCAGGGACGGGGCGAACAGGAAGCCGATGCCCACCTCGCGGATCATCCGGCCCAGGGCCGCGGGGTCGGTTACCAGGGACACGCCCAGTTCCTCCAGCACGTCGGCGCTGCCGCTGCGGGACGATACGGCCCGGTTGCCGTGCTTGGCGACGGGGATGCCCATGGCGGCGGCCGTCAGGGCCGCCGCGGTGGAGATGTTGAAGGTGCCGGCACCGTCGCCACCGGTGCCGCAGGTGTCGATCAGGAACTCGACGGCGGCGGGAACCGGGACGGCGGCCGCCCGCATGGCCTCGGCGAAGCCGGTGATCTCGTCCACGGTCTCGCCCCGGGTGCGCAGGACCGCCAGCAGGGCCGCCAGCTGCACCGGCGGCACCTCGCCGGCCATCACCCGGTCCATGAGGGCGCGGGCCTCGTCCCGGGTCAGGGTGCCGCCGTCAAGAAGCCTGGCGAGCATCGCGCCCTCCCGTCGGTGCGGCCTGGGCCAGGAAGTTGGCCAGCAGGTGCGGCCCCTCGGTGGTCAGGATGGACTCGGGGTGGAACTGCACGCCCTCGATGGTCAGACCGCGGGGCAGGTCGCGGTGGCGCACGCCCATGATCTCGCCGTCGCCGGTACGGGCGGTGATCACCAGCTCCGGCGGCAGATCCTCTGCGCGCACCAGCAACGAGTGGTAGCGGGTGGCCAGGAAGGGGTTGGACAGGCCCGCGAACACGTTTGCGCCGTCGTGGTGGATGCGGCTGGTCTTGCCGTGCATGACCCGGTCGGCGCGGGTGATGCGGCCGCCGAAGGCCTCGACGATGGCCTGGTGGCCCAGGCAGATGCCCAGGACCGGGATCCGCCCGGCGCAGGCGCGGATCAGCTCGACGCTGACGCCCGCGTCGGACGGGGTTCCCGGTCCCGGTGAGACGATCACGCTCTCGGGCGCGAGCGCGAGGGCCTCGGCCACGGTGATGCGGTCGTTGCGCACGACCTCGACCTCGGCGCCGAGCTGGCCCAGGGCCTGCACGACGTTGAAGGTGAACGAGTCGTAGTTGTCGATCATCAGGTGCATGTCAGCGCTCCTGTTCGGCGATGGCCACGGCGCGCACCAGGGCGCGGATCTTGTCCAGGGTCTCGTCGTACTCGCGGGCGGGATCGCTGTCGGCCACGATCCCCGCGCCCGCCTGCACGCTGAAGCGGCCCTGCTGCATCACCAGCGTGCGGATGGCGATGCACATGTCCATGTCGCCGGTGCGGCCGAAGTAGCCCACGGCGCCGGCGTACGACCCGCGCCGATCGGGTTCCAGGCTGCTGATGATCCCCATGGCGCGGATCTTGGGGGCGCCCGAGACCGTGCCCGCGGGGAAGGTCGCCGCCAGCACGTCGAACATGTCCCGGTCCGGCGCCACCTCGCCCGAGACCCGCGAGACGATGTGCATGACGTGGCTGTAGCGCTCGACGGACATGAAGTCGTCCACCTGCACCGAGCCCTGCACGCACACGCGCCCCAGGTCGTTGCGGCCCAGGTCCACCAGCATGACGTGCTCGGCGCGCTCCTTCTCGTCGGCCATCAGCTCGTGCTCGAGGGCGTGGTCCTCGGCCAGGGTGGCGCCGCGGCGCCGGGTGCCGGCGATGGGATTGACCTGGGCGCGGCGACCCTGCAGGCGCACCAGCATCTCGGGAGACGAGCCGACCAGCTGGGTATCGCCGAAATCCAGGAAGAAGAGGTAGGGGCTGGGGTTCAGGATCCGCAGGGCGCGGTAGATGCGGAAGGGTTCCGCGCCGGTGGTCCCGGTCACGCGCTGGGAGAGCACGATCTGGAAGGCGTCGCCGGCCAGGATGTGCTCCTTCGCGCGGCGGACCGCGTCCTCGTACGCCGCCCTGGTCAGGTTGGCCTCGAGCCGCGGCTCGACGGCGTGCTCGCCGCTGCCCAACGGCCGGTGGGCATCCGCCGGCAGGGGCGCGTGCAGGGCGCCCAGCAGCCGTTGCAGTTCGGCCCGGGCGGCGCGGCGGCCGTCCGGGTCGTCCGTGGGCGGGGTGGTCAGGAACTCGATCTCGTTGCGCACGTGGTCGAACACGGCGATGGTCGCCGGGAACAGGAAGCGGTAGTCGGGCAGGTCCGCAACCCCTGGCCGCGCGGGCAGGGGCACCCGCTCGAAGTACCGCACCATGTCGTAGCCGATGAAGCCCACGGCGCCGCCGTAGGCGGGCGGCAGGCCGCCGGGATCGCCGCCGGCCCGGGCCTGGCGGGCCAGTTCCGCGCGCACGGCGGCGAAGGGGTCGGCCTCGTCCAGGCAGGACGTGGTCACCTCGGCGCCGCGGCCGGGCAGCCGGCGCTCGGTGGTGATGGTCCTGTCCCTGAGGCTGATCACCGTGCGCGGCCCGAGGCCGATGAACGAGTAGCGGCCCATCTGGATGCCCCGCTCCACGCTCTCGAACAGGAAGGCGGCGCCCAGGGCCTTCAGCTTCAGGAAGACCGAGACCGGCGTCTCCAGGTCGGCCGGGATACGGGCGCGCTCGGGGGGCGCCAGGGGTACGGTGTCGGTCGGTTGCTGCACGGTGCACTCCTTGGGGCGGCGCGGTCCTGGTCCAGGCCGGGCGGGCAACAGAAAACCCGCCGGCTCGGGGCGGGTGGCGCGTCGCGTCGGGTCTGGTGTCTCGGATCTCTAGGTCTGGTCTCCGGAACCTCCCGCGGCGGCGTCGCCACCCACGTGCCAGGCACGCCAGGCCCACCAGCCCCGGCAGGGGCGGTTGGGCAGGGTGAAGAGGAGGGCGTCGCGGTGCATGCCGGGTCTCCCGGGCTGCGGTGACGGGACCCGCGGGCGGCGGGTCTGGTGACGGATCGTGGGATGATGATACCAGAGATGAGAGGTCCTGTCAACGGGGCCGCGCCCGGCGCGGGCTCAGCCACCTCTTCAGGCGTGGCCTCGCCCTGAAGACGGCCACGTGCAGCAGGGTCCCGACCACCCCGGCGCGGAACACGGCGAGGCGGCAGTTGGTCCGTTCGTCGGGATGCCAGCGCGCCTTCAGGTCGTGGGCGCCCCGCAGGAAGTCGAACACCGCCAGGCCCCGGGCGTTGGCCCAGAACATGGCCTGGTGCAGCAGCCATTTGCCCGGCGAACCCTTCTCGTAGCCCGGCCGGTAGGCCATGTTGTAGGCGCTCAGCGCATCGCCGTGGGCCAGGCACAGGAGATAGGCCACGAGCAGGTCGCCGACCTCCAGGCGCAACAGCACCGGCAGCACCGGGCCCGGCTCGCGCAGCACCCGCCCGAGGAACCGCCGGTTCGCCGGCTGGGCCAGGAAGGCGTACCCGCCGGTGCCCTTGGCCGACAGGGTCTCCAGTTCGGCCATGCGGGCCAGCTGCTCGGCCGCGGCGGGGCCCACGTCCGTTTCCAGCCGCCAGGCCCCCCAATCGGCGAAGAGCTTGGTCCGCGTGCGCAGTTCGGCTTTGAACTTCCTGGCCAGGGTGGCCTCGAAGGCGTCCCAGTCGCCCACGGCCACCCGCGGCAGGTGGGACGACGGTTCGCGCGCGACCAGCCTGCCCGCGGCGGGAACCGCGACGGCCGTGGCGGAGTCGGCCGGGACCTCCTCCAGGCGCAGCAGGTGCTGCCCTTCGTCGTGGGCGGCGACGTGCGGCCACAGGTCGCGGACCAGGGCCGGATCCTCCCCGCGGGCGAGGAACTGCATGCGGTCGCTGGTGCGGTCGCCCAGCCAGACCAGTTCGCGCACCGGCAGCCCGTAGTAGCGGCCCCGCCGCAGGCAAAGGGGAGCGGCGGCCTGCAGGATGCCGCCCCGGCGCAACACGAAGACGCGCAGCTGCGCGGCGCTCCCGAGCTCGGCGTACCAGGCCGATAGCCAGGCGTGGGTAAGGAAAGGCTGGGCTCCCGGCATCGTCGCCAGGCAGGCGTCCCAATCGGCGGCCAGGGCCGCGAACGCCGCCGGGTCCCGGATCAGGGTCACCTGGTCGCTCATCGTGTCCCCCCGGCGGCCGCGGCGTGGTAGATTTCCTCGTACCGGCGCACCACCGCGCCGGCGTCCTGCCGGCTGGCGACCCGCGCGCGAGCCTGCCGGCCCCACGCGGCCAGGCGCCCGCGGTTGCCCAGGTCCACGCCCTTGACCGGCCGCAGGTTCGCCGGCAGCACCAGGACCGCGGTTCCCGGAGGCAGCCGCAGCTCGGCGCGGATGTCCAGGGGCGCGACGGCAGCCAACGGGCCGAGGTCCAGGGCATTGGGAATCACGTCCACCCGGGCGGCCGGGGCGCATTCCCGCGCGCACACCGTGGCGCGCACCGCCTCGCTGTTGGCCAGCCAGCGCCGGGTGAAGCGGCGCCCGGCGCGCAGCCAGAACAGGCGCGCCGGCGTGTACCAGAAACCCAGGTCGCGCCGGTAGCCCGGGGACGCGATGCGGCCGAGGCCGAGGCAGGTGGTCGGTGCAGCCAGGTCGCCCGAATCGACATACGCGCTAAGCCGTCGCAGCACCACCAGTTCCGGGGCCACCCGGTCGCGGTCCAGGCCGGCCAGCAGCCCGCGCAGCTGCTGCTCGGTGCCGCCATCGGGCGAGAAGAACTGGTCAATGTGGATCAGGACGCGGGTCGGCGCCATCGGGCAGCTACTCCAGGAGACGGGGTAAGGATACGCCCTGCCAGCGTAATCAAGCCCATCGCCAGGGGCAAGACTGGGGCGCGGAGACGGGGCGGTCGCTGCAGCTGGTATTGGGCTGGACGGGGCTGGTGCCGCGCTGACGGTGATCGGTCCAATCGGCCGTCGACGCGCCTTTTCCCCAAGCGGACGGCCCCGGGCTGACGCCCGGGGCCGGCAGAGGCGCGATCAATTGTTCACTTCACCAGCATCATCGTCCGTGTCGCCGATCCCGCCCCGGACCGCACCCGGTAGCAGTAGATCCCCGAACCCACCTGCGCTCCCCGTTCGTCGCGGCCGTCCCAGGCCACGGCGTTCGGTCCGGCGGTCCCGAGGCCCGCGATGGCGGCGACCCGGCGCCCGGCGACGTCGTAGATCACCAGGTCGTAGGCCCCTGCCGCGGGCAGTTCGAAGCGGATCTCGGTCCTGGCGTTGAAGGGGTTCGGGGTGTTGGCCAGCAGCTGCAGCCGTTGACCGGGCGCCCCGTCGCCGTCGCCGACCGCGGCCACGACGCCGGCATCCCAGTAGATGTCGTCCAGGGCGAACTCGCACGCGGTGCCGTTCTCCTCCAGGATGACGAAGGCATAGCTCAGCATGCGCAGGTCCATGGCGGTGCCGCGGATGTCGGCCACCGGGATGGCGGCCTGGCCCCACTGCCCGTCGCGGACCAGCCCGAAGGCGGTCTGGTGGGCGGGAAAGGAGACGTAGGACTGGTTGCCCCAGGCGTCGATGATCCCGATCTTGAACGTGACGTGGGCAGGGATGCGGATCCGGAACTTGAGGTGCCCCTCGCCGAAGTCGAACAGGTTCAGCGGCTGGACGGACATGATGCCCGCTCCGAACCAGCCCCGCCCGGCGGTCTGCCAGGACAGCACGTTGTCGCCCTCGTACGGCGGGATCGTGCCGTCGGTCAGGGTTCCTTCCCACACGTAGATCTGCCCGGTGACCTCGGGCTCGAGGGCGCCGTTGGTGGGCGTCAGGTCGGTGTAGATCCCGTAGCGGCCGCTCGCGAAGGCCGGGGGACCCAGGTGGACCTCGCCCTGGCCGTTCCAGGCGTAGACCCGGATGTAGTCGACCAGCATCTCCGCGGGGAAGGGCATGGTGACCGGCGCGCCGCTGCCGGGGTTGCCGAGGTTGTAGGCGTCGGTGAAGGTCCCCCCGATGGCCAGGTTGGCGATCAGGTAGAAGGGGGCCTGGAACTCGTCCGCTTCGCCGTCGATGGCAAAGGGGGTCTCGAACAGGTCGCGCTCGACCCCGTCGTCGACGACGGTGAAGCGCAGGCTGGCGTCGTCCCAGTACAGCCGGTAGGTGAGGAACCGCCCGACCAGGTCCGGCGCGTAGCTGTAGTAGGGCCGGCAGTAGAGGTCGTCCGGATCCCAGGCGAGGCTGGCCGCCCCCGAGGGGTTGCCCGGGTTGACGGCCGCGTCCGTGTAGAAGATGGCGTTGGCGCTGACGGCCTGGTTGACGGTGGCCGTGTCCAGGCCGTTGCCGCCGTTGTGGGTGTCGTGCAGGTTGCGGAACCACTGCTGCGCGCCCATCTCCAGCATGTCCAGCTCGCCGTTGCGGGGCCAGGCGTAGTTGGCCGTCCCGAGCAGCCACACCGCGGGCCAGCCGCCCAGGTCCAGGTCCGGGACCTTCACCCGGGTCTCGATCATCCCGTACTTGACCGAGACCATGGACTTGGAGATCACCTTGCCCGAGGTGTAGAGCAGGGGATTGCCCCATTGGTCCACGATACCGGGGCCGCTCTCCTGCCGGGCGACGATGCGCAGGGCGGTGTTGCCCGGCTCGCCCGCGACGGCGGCGATGCCGACGTTGTCCGCGGCGTAGTATTCGAGCTCCCCGTTGCCCCAGCCCCAACTGCCGTTGCCGGTCTGAACGATCCAGTTCCCGAGGTCGGTGAAGTCGTCCTCCCAGAGCAGGTCTCCCACCTGGGCCCGGGCCGGTCCGGCCACGAGGGCCAGCGCGAGGATGACCAGGATGGCTCTCTTCATCGGGATTCCTCCATCATGCTGCCGGATCACCGGATCGGGGCGGGTGAGCGCGGCCGCTGCTCGGTTCCGCGTGGGGCGCTTCCGGGAAGAGGATACCCTTTGTTCGGCGTCCGAACAAGCGAAAACGACGGCAGGTTTTGCAAAAGATCCGCTCTGGGGGCGGTGGAATGGAGATAATTTTAGATTCTATGTAGAATTTCCCAAAAAACTATGTTCGGCGACCGAACATTGTGCTAGGGTGAATCCGATAATGCCCAGCCGCCCGGCGGCGCCGAGCCTGCCCGAGGGAACACTGGAAGGTCCGGGCCGGGGCCGATCGACGGCTGGGTGCAGGAAGGACCCCTGTCCTTCCGGTTGGATCACAGCAATCATCAAGGAGATCGAATCATGAAGAATTGCCAACGCCTGCTCCCGATCTGCGCCCTGGTCCTGGGGGTCCTCGCCCTGGCCGGCGCGGCGCGCGACGTGTCCGCCCAGAACATCCTGGAGAATCCCGGCTTCGAGACGGGCGACCTGACCGGCTGGCTGGTGTTCGGTGAGAGCCCGAATTCCAGCGCCGTCGTCCAGGTCGGCGACAACGGTCCCAGCGCGCCCGGCACCCACAACGCCTTCCTGGACAACCGCGCTGAGGCCGTGGGCCTGGTGCTGAAGCAGTCGACGATCCCCGGCACCGCGGCCGGCGGCGACGTGGAGTATTCGTTCGACCTGAAGCTGGACCAGGCCGACGCCGGCGGCGTGGTCTTCGCCCAGGTCTTCGCCGAGGCCGAGGGCCTCGGCATCGTCGGCGGCTCCGGCCTGCTGGGTCCGCTGTGGGCCTGGCAGTGGACCACCTACGCCGGCTCGTTCACGGCTCCGGCCAACACGAACTTCCTGACGATCCAGATCACGGCGACCACCGGTGCCACCACGGGCTCGACCTGCGTGCTGCATGTGGACAATGTCAGCCTCGAGCAGCCTGGGGTGATTCCTGCCGAGACCACGACGTGGAGCGCCCTCAACGCCCTCTACCGCTAGGTTGTGCCTCGACGATTGTGTCCGGCCCGGTCCCTGCGACCGGGCCGGACATGGTCACCTTCAAACAGCACCACCCGGACTTTCGGCCCCCCTTCTGCCCCAGCTCGACGCCCAGCTGCTGACCAAGACCGTCGGCGGCATGGCCAACTGCCAGGCCGCCCGCGACCCGGGCGTCGGCCCCGCCACCGTCGACCGCCCCAGTGCCTGCCGTTCCACCACCGCCTGGCCGTCGAAAAGGACACCGAAAAGGCCGGCGGGAGGAAGAGCGCAGGAGCCCGACGCCGGCGATGGCGCAGCGGCTCGTGGATCGGGCGCTGACGGTGGCGGATGTGCTCGAGGAGCGGATCTTCCCGGCGCACGTGCCGTTGCCGCCGCGGTGGGGGCGGTACTACCGGGGCGAGGTCGCGACGCGAGGTGTCGTCAACCGCGCCCGCCGGACGGCGAAGCACGCGGTCTGAACCGGCCCGCGAAGGAGGTCGGCAGGGGGCAGCTTTGAACGGGTGGACTGGTGATAGCGTCCGGCCCGGCGCGTTGGCGCCGGGCCGGACACAATCCTCGAGGCACAACCCAGAACCTAGCGGAACATCGCCTTGACGTTGCCGAAGGACCGGCTCTCGGCCGGGATGGCCCCACCCGTGGAAGCGAAGTCCATCACGTAGGTGCCACAGGCGCCGGTGCCCCAGCTGTCGATCACCAGGTAGACGTAGGTGTCGCTGCCGGTGTCGTTGGTGTAGGTCACGGTCTCGGTCTCGCCGCTCAGGGTATTGTCGGCATAGCCAAGGCAGTTGAAGGGTTCGTTGCAGGCGTCCAGCACCCACAGGGCACCGTCGGCGGTGGCGTAGGTCACGTCGGCGGTGAAGGTGCTGCCGGCGGGCATGAAGACCTCGTAGTAGTACTCCAGGCCGTTCTCGGTATAGTCGCCGCAGTCCAGGGTGGCGATGTTGTTGACGCCGCCGCAGGTGTCGCCCTCGAAGTAGGTGCCGTAGACTTCCTCGACCGCGCTGCAGAATTCCACGGGCTCGGGCACGGGCACCGAGATGATCTCGAAGGTGAAGGGGCATTCCGCGCCGGCGTAGCCGTCGACCACGAAATAGAAGTCGCCCGTGACGGGCACGTTGGTGACCACGCCGGAGTCGACCACGATCAGGCAGCCCAGGTCCTCGTCGCACTGGTCGAGCACGGCCAGGTCGAGGTCGCAGCCGCTGGGGGTGATGTAGGCCTCGAACATGGCGGGTTCGGCCAGGTACAGGTGATAGACGACCTCGCCGCCCGACTCGTTCCAGGTGCTGCAGCCGTAGGTGGTGACGTTGTTGGGCATGCCGGTGTTGTCGCCGTAGTAGACGTTGTCCAGGCTGATCTCGATGGCTCCCGAGCAGTCGAGCAGGCCCTTGTTGGGCTCGCCGCTCTCCTTGACCACGGGAATCTTCGAGGTGCTGCTGAGGATGCCGTCGGGTCCGGCGCTGGCGGCTCCGGCGACGAGGGCGAGGGCGATGATCGCGACGATAGTGTTTCTCATGTGGGTCCCCCCAGGTTGTGCGGCGGGCCGGGCCGCGGCCCGGACCACCTTGACGGAATTGGACACGGAACCTGCGCCCCGAAGGCGGTGGGTCTGCCGCTCCACGATGATCGAGGTCAAGGACGACGCTGCTGCGCATCCTGCCGCCGATCCTGCAAGTGAGACCGTACACGCAACCACGCGGCACGACAAGCGAAATGATCAAATGCCGAGCGGGTCTTCGTCGATGGTCGCGGGTGCGGGCCCTTGACCGCCTCCGGCGCCGTGCCGAAACTGCGCCGCGCCGGTCGGCGGGAGACCTCGGCATTGCCAAGCCAATGCCGCTTTGATGGATGCACGAATCTGAACAATAGTCTCCCGGGTCTGCGACAGAATCGAGAGTGAATCGCCGCAAAATTTGTCGTTGATCCTTTGTCAGCTATTGTGACGTCATAAAACAGGGGTTCGCCTGGTCAGCCGGCAAGGTGTCTAGTATAAAAACGCAAAAACAGCAAGCGGCGGGACCGCGACCGTTCCGACTTGCCGATCCGGACTCGGCGGCGTCATGGCAGCGTCGTTTCATAAGTATCCCCCTGCCCCCCGGGGCTGCAGTACCATCGGTCCGTCTTCGGGGAAAAGGAGGGAATCCCATGGCGAAGTTCACGTCTCGTCGCGCGGGCCGCCGCCGTCGTTGGGCGCTGGCTGCGGGGCTCGTCCTGGTCACCGGTTGCGGGGGTGGGGGCGACGGCGGCACCGGCCCCACCCCGCCGTCCACGCTCCCTTTCGAACGCTTCGACGCCGGCTTCTTCGTCCTCGACAAGCCCGTCGGGTGGGAGGTCACCCTCGCCGGCGGCTGCACGACCCTGGCCTTCCGGGTGTGCGATCCCCGGGACCCCCTGCGGCAGATCTTCTACTTCGGGACCGTGGGCCCGGTGTACCTGTGCCAGGAACAGCAGGACCTCGATGCCTGGTACGTGGCCCACGGCGGCTTCCCCCCCACCTGGCTGGACGCGCCGGTGGTGGACCCGCTGACGCCCCGGAACTTCCTGGCCCACTGGCCGGACATCGCGTCGATGGAGGCTGCCGCGGACTTCATGGCGGAGTTCCCGCGCCTGCAGGACCTGGCGCTGATCGCCGTCACGCCGCGGGCGGCGCTGCTGCCGGACGCGGCGACGGCCGACGCCCGCGGCCTGTTCGGGCAGGACGGCCGCGTCGGCGAAGGCATGTTCCTGGCGACGGTGAAGGTGTTCTTCCCCTACAACGGCAACCCCGGCGCCGGCACCGGCTACGGCCACTTCGTCTGCGGGGTGACCGCGCCCAAGGGCGAGTTCGCCGCGGTGGCGGAGCGGCTGGTCGCCTCGCTGGAGAGTTTCACCGTCACCGGGGACTACGTGGACTGGTGCCTGCAGCAGTCCCAGCAGACCTGGGGGGCGGTGGCCGCGGCGGGCAGGACCCTCAGCGAGGCCTCGGACATCATCTGGGAGGGCTGGCAGGCCCGCAGCCACAGCCAGGACATTTCGGCCGAGCAATGGAGCGACGGCTACCGGGGCGTCGAGCGGGTCTACGACCCGGACACGGGCACGGTGTACGAGGTGCCCGTCGGCTGGTACGACCAGTACGACCTGGACCGCCAGGCCTGGGACATGAGCGGCCTGCAGCCGCTGCCGGCCGACGCCTGGGAGATCTGGATGCGGGCTGTGCTTGACGGGGCCGGCAACATCCATTAGCCCCCGCCGGTATCGTGCGGCCGGCGTGCACTCGACAGTCCCGACAGCGTGACCGTCCAGCAGGCGATGACCG
This sequence comes from Candidatus Krumholzibacteriia bacterium, assembly GCA_014859985.1. Classification (GTDB taxonomy): domain Bacteria; phylum Krumholzibacteriota; class Krumholzibacteriia; order LZORAL124-64-63; family LZORAL124-64-63; genus JACZKN01. The sequence goes on from JACZKN010000577.1 coordinate 11,284, forward strand.
ACCTGATCCGCGCGCCATCCTGCTGGAGACCAGGATCCCCCTGCCGGTGATGACCGGCGCCGACGACTGGGTGGTTCCGGCGGTGCAGAACCTGCCGTTGTTCGCCCACGACGCCCGGCTGGCCGGGAACGACCGGGTGACCACCCTCGTGATCCCGCGGGCGGACCACCGCCTGGAACAGCCGCCGCACACGGGCGCCGACGGCCGGTGGCGCTTCTGCGCCATCGCGCCGGAGGCGCGGGCCGCGATCGCGGCGTTCCTGCGCGGGACGGTGGGCGCGGCGGGACGGTGACTTGGCGGCAGGGATGGCACGGTCCCCGTCCTGCCGCGTACCGGCCTCTCAACCGCCGATCCGGTCGAACTCCACAGCTGAGGACCGCAGGATGGCGGCGGCCGCGGCGGCCGCCGTTGCCGGGATCTCCAGGCAGTACCCGCAGTCGCTGCTCAGGTGACGGGGCACCGCGACCACCTTGGCCGCGATGCCCCTGGCGACGAGGACCTGCTCGGCCCACATGGCGTGGTTGGTGGAGAAGAACAGGACATAGGTCCGGCTCATGGCCTCTCCTGCCGGCAGATCTCTGCCAGGGCGGCAACCGCCAGATCGACCTGGCCCGCAGTGTTGAAAGGCCCGAAGCCGAAGCGCAGGGTGCCGACCGGGAAGGTGCCCAGGGTCTCGTGGGCCAAGGGGGCGCAGTGCAGCCCCTGCCGGCCCAGCACCCCGAATTCCCGGGCGAGGCCCTGGCCCAGGTCGCTGGGGGACAAGCCCTCTACCGTGAAGGACACGACCCCGACGGCGGGGCCTGCCGGGTTGCCCGCCACCTGGAATCCCTCCACCCGTGCGGTGGCCTGGTCGATGAAGCGGCGGCGCAGCCCGAGCTCGTGCCGGCCCACGGCCTCAGGCCCGCCGCCCGGGCCGTGCAGCCAGTCGATCCCCGCCGCGAGACCGGCCAGCCCGGCGACATTGAGGGTGCCGCTTTCCAGGACGTCGGGCAGGAAGTCCGGTTGCCGGACGCTGTCCGAACGGCTGCCCGTGCCGCCGACCGTCAGCGGCCGCAGCCGCGCGGCGTCGAAGTCGTCGGCAAGGACCAGCCCTCCGGTGCCCGTCGGTCCCAGCAAGCCCTTGTGGCCGGCGAAGGCCAACAGATCGATGCCGTCCCGGGCCAGGTCCAGGTCGACCGCGCCGGCGGCCTGGGCCGCGTCCACCAGCAGAGGCACGCCCAGGGTGCGGCACCGCGCGGCGATCTCCGCGACGGGCTGGATGGTACCGCACACGTTCGAGGCGGCTGTGACGGCCACCAGGGCGGTCCTGCCCGGCTGAACCGCCCGCCGGACCTCGTCCGGATCCAGGTACCCGTCGCCGGCGGCGCGGACGACCGTCAGGGTGATCCGGCCCTCCTCCTGGAGGCGGTGCAACGGACGCAGCACCGAGTTGTGCTCCAGGGTGGTGGTGACCGCGTGGTCGCCGTCGCGCAGCAGCCCGGCGATGGCCTGGTTCAGACCCCAGGTGGCGTTGGCCCCGAACACCACCCGCATGGGGTTGTGCAGGCCCAGCAGATCCGCCACGGCCCTGCGCGCCCGGAACACCAGGCGCCCGGCCTCCGCAGCCCGGAAGTGCCCGGCGCGGCCGGGATTGGCGCCGACCTCCAGCAGGTAGTGCTGGACCGCCGCCAGGACCTCCGGCGGCTTGGGCCAGGAGGTCGCGGCATTGTCCAGATAGATCACCCGCTCCGCGGCCGCTCCCGGTTCAGGACCGGTTGGCCCGCAGGACGATCCCATCGTCTTCCTCATTCCTTGCGATCCGGTAGCCCTTGGCACTCAGGAAGCGCCGCACGTTTTCGCAGGAGACCTCGGTATCCACCACGATCTCGAAATCCAGGTTGCCGGCCACCACCTGCTGGGCGGACAGGACCACCGGCTGGGGGCAGCTCAAGCCGCGGGCGTCGATTCTCTTGCTCATCTCGCTGACCTCCGGGGTTGCTCCGGTCTACGCACGGCGCCGCTGGATCATGGTCAGCCCGACGACCAGACTGAAGACGATGCCGATGGCGATGGCCGCGGGCCCGAAGGCGCCGTGGCCGGCGGGGCTGCTGGCCAGCCCGAAGTTGTGGGCGACGCCGGCACCGACGATCATGCCCAGCACGAAGATGCCGCTGTCGTTGTCGCCCTCGCCGGCCAGGATCAGCTGGCGGCCCGGGCAGCCGCCGGCCAGGACGAAGCACAGCCCCGCCAGGGTCATGCCCAGGAAGTTCCACAGGTGCTCGGCGTGGGCGACGGGCTGGCCCTGCCAGCCGGCGTGGAACTGGCCGAAGGCGACGTTCAGCAGCAGGGCGGCCACGGTGAAGGCGGCGACACCGCAGAACAGGTGCAGGTCCCGGACGATGAAGATGTCCCGCAGGGCGCCCATGGTGCAGAAGCGGCTGCGCTGGGCCAGCACGCCCACGACCAGGCCGCCGGCCAGGCTCAGCAGCAGGGGCGCGCGGGCGGCCGCCTTGTCGCCGACCTCGGGACCCAGCTTGCCGAAACCGCCCACCAGCAGGGCCAACAGCCCCAGCATCAGCGCGGGCATGATCCAGCCCGGGAGGCTGCCTGCGGTGGGGTGGGCACGACCCAGGCTGTAGCCCCTCCTGATGAAGACGGCGCCGATGCCCACACCCGCGGCCAGGCCAAGGATGCCGAGGATCGCGTTCCAGTCGCCGCCGGCCAGGCGCAGGAAAGCCCGCCAGGGACAACCCAGGAACACCAGGGCCCCGATCATGGCGAAGATGCCCAGGATGAACCGGACGACCACCGAGGAGCCGCCCCTGCTGCGGAACTCCTTGAACGCCACCGCCGACAGGGTCGCCCCCAGCAGGATGCCGAGGATCTCGGGGCGGATGTACTGCAGCGCGCCCACCCGGTGGAAGCCCAGGGCTCCGGCGGTGTCCCGCTCGAAGCAGGCCATGCACAGTCCCATGTTCCCGGGGTTGCCGAGCTTCTGCAGGACGGCGGCGATGATGCCGATGATCGCCCCGGCGCTGATGACACCGCGGCGGCTGGCGAAGAACAGCTCCATGGGATCTCCTTGGTTCGGGGAACAGGCACGGCTCGGGAACGCCGGACGGCAGGCGCCCGGCAAAGTGGCAGGGGCAAGGCAAGGGGATGCGACGCCGAGCCCCCGGCTGGCCGGGGGTTCAGCAGGCGAGCAGGGAGGCTGCGCCTGGGGGGCTTGGCTCTCCGGACCGGGAGCCGACAGGGGCCGCTCATGTGGACCCCCACCGGAACCGTCCGGTGCGCGGGACGTGCATGCTCATGGCCGGGCAAGCATAGGATCGACCCGGTCGCGGGGCAAACGGAACTTGCGGGAGCGTGGTCAGCCGCGTGGCGGCCCGGCAAGCGCGGGCAACAGCGGACCATGCGGCGTCATCGTCAGCGGTAGCTCCCCTTCACGCTGCCCCAGGTCTTCCGTTCGGTCCGGGTCGGCTCCCCTTCGGTCACGACCCAGGCGCCGGGCTGCCAGGCCGCGGCGCCGGTCTGGGTGCCGAACGTCGTCACGATGTGGTTGTAGCCGACGAGGTTGGACTCCAGCAGCAGGCCATCGGGCTCGTCGGCCTGCGCGTAGTAGCCGATCCAGCGGGGTTCGAGGCCATACTCGCCGGCCCGGAACTGCGGTTCGCCCAGGATCTGCACGAGATCCTGGTAGTCCTCCGCCATGCGCCCGACCAGGGCCGCCACCTCGGCGGCGGTCGCCCAGCGCCAGTTGGTGTGGGCTGCCAGCCAGTCCGCGACCTCGGCGCGCGTCAGCCCGACGAAGAGCTCGGGGTCGCACCAGTTCAGGCCGGTGCCCTGGTCGTGGAAGAACTGCAGCTGGAGCCCGCGGTTCTCCAGCCGCGGCAGGGCGGCCGGGTCGGCGGGATTGACCAGCCAGCCGCCCGGGTCCCAGGCCGCGGCGCCGCCCTGGCTCCCCGACTGGGTCAGGACTACGAACGGCTCGTCGTCCGCCTGGACGAGCCAGCCGTCGGGACTGGTGCCGGCGTGGTAGCCGACCCAGCGCGGGGCGCCGGCGCCCACGTACGCCTGGGCCGGACCCATGATCCCCTCGAGGTCGTAGCCGAGCTGGGATGTGCTGCCCACCAGGGCGTCGACCTGGGCGCCGGTGGCCCAGACCCAACCCACCGAGTTGCGGGTGACGAAGCCGTCGAGCTCGATCCGGTCCGCCCCGACGAGCAGGTCGGGATCGCACCAGGTGAGGCCGGTGGCCGGGTCGAAGAAGAACTCGTTGTAGATGCCCCGGTTGGCCAGTTCCCCGGCCTCGGCGAACCCGCTGCCGACCAGGAGCGACGCGACGATCAGGGCTCGGATGCGCAAGTACATGGCGGGTCCGCCTTCCCCCTCAGGGATTTCGCCTGCTGGTGAACAGGCGTATTCATAACATGGGGCGTGCCGCACCTCAACTGCCGACCGTCGACGCCGCCCCGTGGCCCCGACACCGGTGTTGCCAACCCGGACCGCCGGCGGCTACCATGGTCCCATGCCGACCCCGCACATCAACGCCAGGCCGGGCGACTTCGCCGAGGCCGTCCTGATGCCCGGCGATCCCCAGCGCGCCGAGCACATCGCCATGACCTTCCTCGAGGGCGCCCGCCGCGTGACCGACGTGCGCAACGTCTGGGGCTACACCGGCACCTGGGGGGGGCGGCCCGTCTCGGTGATGGCCCACGGCATGGGCATCCCGTCGTGCTCCATCTACGCCACCGAGCTGGTCCGCGAGTACGGCGTCAGGACCCTGGTCCGCGTCGGCAGCTGCGGCGCCCTGGCGCCGGACGTGACGCTGGGGGACGTGATCATCGCCCTGGGCGCCTCGACCGACTCGAAAGTCAACCGGGTGCGCTTCCGCGACCACGACTTCGCCGCCCTGGCCGATTTCGGCCTGGTGGAGCGCGCCGTCGCCGCGGCCCGCGCCGCGGGCGTGCCCGTGCGGGTGGGCAACGTGTTCTCCGCGGACCTCTTCTACTCGCCCGACGAGGCGCTGTTCGACGTGCTGGAGAAGTACGGCATCCTGGGCGTCGAGATGGAGGCGGCGGGGCTGTACGGGGTCGCGGCCGAGGAGGGCGTGCGCGCGCTGACCATCGTCACCGTGGCCGACCACATCCGCCGCCGCGAGCACCTGTCGTCCGACGCGCGCCGCACGAGCTTCGCGGCCATGACCAGGGTGGCGCTGGACACGGCCACGGCGGGGTAGCCCGCGGCGCCCGGACCGGCAAGAGCCGGCCCGGGGGAGCCCGGGCCGGCCGGAGGCTGGCGGCGGCGGGGTTCCTACCGCGTGGCGGCCATGTGCCGGATGAAGTCCACCAGCTTGCAGGAGTAGGCCCACTCGTTGTCGTACCACGCGACGACCTTGACGAAGGTGGGGTTCAGCATGATGCCGGCGCCGGCGTCGAAGATCGCCGTGCGCGGGTCGTGGTTGAAGTCGGACGAGACGACGTCGTCCTCGGTGTAGCCGAGGATGCCCTTCAGCTCGCCCTCGGACGCGGCCTTCATGGCGGCCTTGACGGCGGCGTAGGCCGACTCGGCGTCGGCGCCGGGCGCCTTCTCCAGGCGGCAGGTCAGGTCGACCACCGACACGTTCAGGGTCGGCACGCGGAACGACATGCCGGTCAGCTTGCCCTTCAGCTGGGGGATGACCTTGCCCACGGCCTTGGCCGCGCCGGTGGACGAGGGGATGATGTTGCCGGCGGCGGCGCGCCCGCCGCGGAAGTCCTTCTTGCCGCCGGGGCCGTCGACGGTCTTCTGGGTGGCCGTCGTGGCGTGCACGGTGGTCATCAGGCCCTCGGCGATGCCCCATGCGTCGTGCAGGACCTTGGCCAGCGGCGCCAGGCAATTGGTGGTGCAGGAGGCGCACGACACGTACTGCTCGCCCTTGTACGCCTTGTGGTTGACTCCCATGACGAACATCGGCGTGTCGTCCTTCGAGGGCGCGGACATGACGACGCACCTCGCGCCGGCCTTGATGTGGCCCGCGGCCGCGGCCTGGTCGAGGAAGAAGCCGGTCGATTCGCAGATGTACTCGGCGCCGACATCGCCCCACTTCAGGTTGGCCGGATCCTTCTCGGCCGTCAGGCGGATGCGCTTGCCGTTGACGGCGAGGAAGCCGTCGCCGGCCTCGACGGTGCCGGCGAACCGGCCGTGCATCGTGTCGTACTTCAGCATGTAGGCCAGCTGCTTCGCGTCGAACAGGTCGTTGATCGCCACCACTTCGACGCCCGGGGCGTCCATCGCCGCGCGGAACACCAGCCGCCCGATGCGCCCGAACCCGTTGATCCCGATTTTCGTCGACATTGCCGCTCCTTACTGCTCGTCCCCGGGGGCGGGACGCGCCGGTCCCGTCCGTCCTGACCTTTACCGAATCGATCCCCAATGGTTAGTCAAGGGGCGGCGCAGCGTCAATCGCAAACGCTGCCGCACCATCCCCTGCCGCCGGGCTTCCGGTCCGCCGAAAGCGGGAGCGGGCAGGTGAGGCAGGCCGCGGTGATGACAAAGACAACGTTACGAATCGTATTCATGTTCATGGATCCACCCGCACATGGCCTCGAAAACACAAGGCGACACGGCCGGCCGAGGCCACCTCGCCGCTCTCCGGCATACCCGCCGACCCCACGGCTGT
>JACZKN010000578.1 GCA_014859985.1 Candidatus Krumholzibacteriia bacterium
GCCGTCGACGTGGCGGCCTGGTCGCGGGAGCAGGCCGGGCCCGTCACCAGCGGCGTGCTGTGGCGGCTGGTGCTCGCGGTGCCGCCCGCCGAGGCCGCCGCCCTGGGCGACACCCTGGCCGTGGCGCGGGAGCGCAAACGCGGCCTGCTGATCAACCCCCACATGGAGGCCTGGCGCGCCGTCGTCCGCTGAGGCGGCGACGGGCGGGGTACTCGGCAGGGAGCAGCGATGATCGACGAGAGGCACTGGCGCGAGGAATGCGGCGTGGTCGGCATCGCCGGCCTCGACGGCGCGGCCGAACTGGCCAGCCTGGCTCTGCACGCCCTGCAGCACCGCGGCCAGGAGAGCGCGGGCATCACCGTCGCGGACGGCCACCGCCTGCTGACCCACAAGGGTATGGGCCTGGTGGCCGAGGTCTTCGACGAGGCCACGACGCGCACCCTGGCCGGCACCTACGCCATCGGCCACGTGCGCTACAGCACCTCCGGTACCAGCAATCTCCTGAATGCCCAGCCGCTGCAGGTGGCCAGCCACCGCGGCACGATGAGCCTGGCCCACAACGGGAACCTGGTGAACGCGCCTGAACTGCGGCGGGAGATGGAGCTGGAGGGTTCCATCTTCGCCACCACCAGCGACAGCGAGGTCATCCTGCACCTGGTGGCCCGCAGCAAGGCGCCGTCGCTGGAGGAGGCCCTGCTCGAGGTGCTGCCGCGGGTCAAGGGCGCCTATTCGCTGGTGGTGATGACCCGGGACCAGCTGCTGGCGGTGCGGGATCCCAGCGGTTTCCGGCCCCTTTGCCTCGGGCGCTACGGCGACCGCTACGTGGTGGCCAGCGAGAGCTGCGCCTTCGACATCATCGGCGCCAAGTACCAGCGCGACATCGAGCCCGGAGAACTGATCGTCATGGGCGACGGCGAACTCTCGAGCCGCTTCCTGCCCGTCGACGCCCCGGAGAAGCGCTGCGTGTTCGAGCACGTCTACTTCTCGCGCCCTGACAGCCGCATCTTCGGCCAGAGCGTGGAGGAGGCCCGCCGCAAGAGCGGCATGATCCTGGGCCGCGAGGCCCCCGCCGACGCGGACCTGGTCTGCGCCGTGCCCGACTCCAGCAACACCGCCGCCCTGGGCTACGCCCAGGCCACGGGCATCCCCTTCGAGCTGGCGCTGATCCGCAACCACTACGTGGGCCGCACCTTCATCTCGCCGGCGCAGAAGGTGCGGGACATGTCCGTCCGCATTAAATTCAACCCGGTGGCCCACGTGCTCGAGGGCCGGCGGGTGGTGGTGGTGGACGATTCCATCGTCCGCGGCACGACCATGCGCAAGCTGGTCAAGCTGATCCGCCAGGCCGGCGCGGTCGAAGTGCATCTGCGCATCGCCTCGCCGCCGGTCACCAACCCGTGCTTCTACGGGATCGACACGCCGGTCAGGGCCGAACTCATCGCCTCGAGCCACACGGTGGACGAGATCGCCACCTACCTGAGGGTCGATTCGCTGGCCTACCTGTCCCTGGCCGGCCTGATGGAGGCCGCCGGCGACGGCGACCGCTACTGCGACGCCTGTTTCACCGGCAACTACCCGGTGTCGTTCGCGGCCGGGACCGGCAAGGACGTGTTCGACCGGCAGGTCGCCGGCCGCGACGTCCAGGTCAAGCCGCTGCTCCCGGGCACGGGCCCGGATCGGGGAAGCGACTGACGTGATCCGCTTGCACGACCGCACCGGCGACGGCTTCGACGACCCCGCGTACCTGGGCCGGGTGCTGGTCCGCCGTGTGCTGCCTACGGTCAGCGCGCCCGCCCGCTACGTCGGCGGCGAGCTCGGAGCCGACCGCCGGGGCTGGGCGCCCCGGCTGGCCAACGTCCTGCTCGCCTTCCCCGACGCCTACGAGGTGGGCATGTCCCACCAGGGCCTGCGCATCCTGCACACCCTGCTGCGGCGGCACGGGGGCGCCTCCTGCGACCTGGCCTTCGCCCCCTGGCCGGACATGGAACAGGCCATGCGCGCCGAGGGGATGCCCCTGTTCGGCCTGGAGACCCGGCGCCCGGCCCGCCACTTCGACCTGGTGGGCTTTTCCCTGGGCTACGAGCTGGCCTACACCAACATGCTGACGATGATCGACCTGGCCGGTTCGCCGCTCTTGGCCCGGGACCGGGGCGAGGGCGACCCGATCTTCCTTGCCGGCGGCTCCTGCACCATGAACCCGGCGGTGGTGGGCCCCTTCCTGGACCTGGTGCTGCTGGGCGACGGCGAGGAGGCGGTGCTGGACTTCGCCGACGCCATCGTCGCCTGGAAGCGCGACGGAGGCACCCGGGCCCGGCTGCTGGAGCGCCTGCGCGCCGTCGACGGCGTCTGGCACGAGGGGGTGACGGCGCCCGTGCGGTCGCGGGTGCTGCGGGACCTGAACGCCTACCCGCCGCCGGATCGCCTGGTGCCGGTGATCGAGCCCGTGCACGACCGCCTGGCCCTGGAGGTGATGCGCGGCTGCGTGCGGGGCTGCCGCTTCTGCCAGGCCGGCATGATCACCCGACCGGTGCGCGAGCGCGACCCCGCCCGGCTGGTGGAGGCGGCGCGGCGCGGCATCGCCGCTGCGGGGTACGACGAGATCACCCTGCTGAGCCTGTCGACCGGGGACTACAGCGGCCTCGGCGAGGCCGTCGCCGGCATCCAGGACGGCCTGGCCCGCGACCACACCAGCCTGGCGCTGCCCAGCCTGCGGCTGGATTCGCTGGAGGACGACATCTACGAACGGGTCGGCCGCGAACGCCCGGCGAGCCTGACCTTCGCCCCGGAGGCCGGCAGCCAGCGCCTGCGCGACGTCATCAACAAGAACATCACCGAGGAGGACGTGGTGGGCACCGCCGGCCGCGCGCTGCGCGCCGGGGTCAAGTCGGTGAAGCTCTATTTCATGATCGGCCTGCCGACCGAGACCAACGAGGACCTGGACGAACTGGTGGCGCTGGTGGGCCGGGTCGTGGCCGTGGCGCCGCGGGGCGGCAGCCAGATCCACGTCTCGGTCTCCCCGTTCGCGCCCAAGTGCCACACGACCTTCCAGTGGGCGGGGCAGATCCCGGGCGAGGAGATCGACCGCCGCAACAACTACCTGGCCAGGCGCCTGCGCCGCCTGAAGGTGAAGGTGAGCCTGCGCGAGCCGGAGGTCGCGGTGCTCGAAGGCATCCTGGGCCTGGGCGACGCCGCCCTCGGGCCGGCGGTGGCGGAGGCCTGGCGGCGGGGGGCGCGCTTCGATGGTTGGACCGAGCATTTCCACTTCGGACGCTGGCAGGAGGCCTTCGCCGCGACCGGCGTCGATCCCCGGACCTACCTGGCGCCCCGGGACCCCGCGGCGCCGCTGCCCTGGGACACGGTGGACTGCGGCGTGGACCGGACCTTCCTGGCCAAGGACTGGCACCGCGCCCAGCGGGGGGCGACCCTCCAGGACTGCCGCCTGGAAGGTTCCTGCTACGACTGCAGCGCCTGCGCGGGGGACATCGGGCACGTGTTCGCCCGGTCGGCGGTGATGGCATCGGCAGGCGCGGTCGACCCCGCCGCGGGCGCGGCGGAGCCGGCTGTGCCGGACTTCGACCCGCGCAACGAGGATCCCGACGAGCCCGGGAAGGAGGCGCGCAAGTGGAGGGCCTGGCGCCAGCAGGCGGCCACCAAGTGTTGGTACCGGGCGGAATACGCCAAGACCGGGGACCTGATCTTCCTCGGCCACCTGGACTTCCAGCGGCAGCTGCAGCTGGCCCTGCGACGTTCCGGCTTGCCTGCCGCCTACAGCAAGGGCTATCATCCGCATCCGTTGCTGAGGTTCGGGCCCCCGCTGCCGGTCGGCGTGGCCGGGGAACGCGAGTGCCTGGACATCGCCTTCGAGGGCCAGGTGCCCGGCTGGCTGGAGCGGCTCAACGCCGATCTGCCGGAGGGCCTGCGCTTCGGGCGCGCGGTGGTGGTCGGGGGGCAGGCGCCGCCGGCCATCGACCAGACCCTGAAGCGCTTCGACTACCGGGTCGTCCTGCCGCCGCCGGCCTGGGGTGGGCCCGCGGCCGCCGAGGTGGCCGCGGCCGTGGACGCGTTCCTGGCCAGCACGAGCTGGCCGTGCCTGCGCCGCCGCCCCAAGGGTGACCTCGAGATCGACGCCCGCGCGCTGGTTCCGGCCGGCGGCCTGGGGCTGATTGATGATCCTGCGGGCGAGGACGCCCCGGTGCTGCGCTTTTCGCTGTTGCGCGGCGACGGGGGCGTCATGTTGCCCGTTCACGATTTCCTGGCCGCCCTGCTGGGCGAGGCCCTGGCCGAACCGCGGCACAGCGCCATCGCCCGCACGGGATGTTACGGCCGTTACCCGGACGGACGCTGGCTGTCGCCCGTCGAGGAAGTGGGGGAAACCGGTCTGCGCACCTGGCTCGCGAGGCAACTCGCCGACTGAGCCGCAGCCCGGCAGCATATGAAGAAAGAAATCGTCATCAACTCGTCTCCCCACGAGATCCGCATCGCCATGCTCGAGGACGGCGAACTGGTGGAACTGCTGGTGGAGCGCGCCGACGCCAAGCGGATCGTCGGCAACGTCTACAAGGGGAAGGTCTCCTCGGTCAAACCCGGCCTGCAGGCCGCCTTCGTGGACATCGGCCTGGAGCGCGCGGGCTTCCTGCACGCCTCGGACCTGGACCACGACGACAGCGAGGAGGAGGACGACGCCGGCAAGCCGCGCGGCGGCGGTGGCGGCGGCGGGGGCCGCGGCCGCGGCCGCTCCCACGCCGTCCCGGACATCGGCACCGTGCTGAAGGTCGGCGACCCCATCCTGGTGCAGGTCACCAAGGAGCCCATCAGCACCAAGGGCCCGCGGCTGACCGCGGACATCAGCCTGCCGGGCCGCTACCTGGTGATGATGCCCAAGGGCCGGCACATCGGCGTCTCGCGCAAGATCGAGGACCGCCGCGAGCGGGTGCGCCTGAAGCAGTTGTTGCAGAAGCACCGCCCCGACGAGGGCGCCTTCATCATCCGCACCGCGGCGACCAACGTCAGCGAGGAAGGCATCCACCAGGACGTCGACTACCTCAGCGACCTCTTCCGGAAGATCGACACCGCCAGCGCCCAGGCCGTCGCGCCCGCCCTCGTGCACGAGGACATCGGCATGGTGGTGGCGCTGATCCGCGACATCTTCAAGGAGGACACGTCCCGGCTGATCATCGACGATCGCGACGACTACGCCCGCCTGTCCCAGTACGTCAGGACCTTCGCGCCCGAGCTCAAGGACCGCATCCAGCTCTACAAGGGCGACCTGCCCATCTTCGACGAGTTCGACATCGAGGCCGAGCTCAAGCGGACCCTCGACAAGCGGGTCTGGATGAAGAAGGGCGGCTACCTGATCGTCGAGCCCACCGAGGCCCTGGTCTCCATCGACGTCAACACGGGCCGCTTCACCGGCAAGCGCAACCAGGAAGAGACGATCCTCCAGACCAACATGCTGGCGGCGCGCGAGGTGGCGCGTCAGCTGCGGCTGCGGGACGTCGGCGGCATCATCGTCATCGACTTCATCGACATGGCGAAGGCGAAGAATCGCGACATGGTGCTGAAGACGCTTCGCAAGGCTCTCGACGAGGACCGCACCAAGAGCTACGTCGTCGAGGTCTCGCCACTCGGGTTGGTCGAGATGACCCGCCAGAACGTGACCGAGGGCGTCCGCGAGATTCTCACCACCGAGTGCCCGACCTGCGGCGGCGAGGGGGTAGTCGAGTCGGCTGAGACCGTCTCGATTGAGGTCCAGCGCAGGCTGCGCGACCTGGTAACCGACAAGCCCGAGCCCGAGGCGCATCTGATCCGGGTCAACCCGCACGTCGCCCAGGAGCTGCTCAAGGCCGACAGCGGGCTGCACGAGCTCGAGCAGGAGACCGGCAAGCACTTCCTCTTCGAGGGGGGCGAGGCGCTGCCGATCGCGACCTTCGAGGTCGCCGAGTCCGGCAGCAAGGAGGAGATCGAGCGCCGGGCGCTGCCGTTCGCACCGGGCGATGAGGTGCTGGTCTCGATCGAGGAACCGCACATGTACAACCA
>JACZKN010000579.1 GCA_014859985.1 Candidatus Krumholzibacteriia bacterium
CGGCCGGCGGCCGCGGTCCGCTTCCGCGATGACGACGGCGCCGCGGTCTCAGGACCGCGGCGTCCGCTTGACCAGCCGCCGGGCCCGGGCCAGCCGGTCCCGCAGCTGCCCCCGTTCCATGGCGTCACGGGCCTTGTCCCCCAGCGCCGCGCCGAACTTCAGCACGATCACGCCCAGCAGCAGGCCCGCCAGCACGTCCACCACGTAGTGGTAGCGGTTGTAGACCGTGGACATGCACAGCAGCACGTAGAGCGTGGTCATCCACCAGCGGTGGCGGGGGAACCACTTCCAGGTGTGCCACCAGGGGATCAGCGAACCGGCCACATGGCTGGAGGGAAAGGCCGCACCCAGCAGGGCGCCGTTCTCGTGGAGATGGCGCATGATGGCGGTGAAGACCCAGCCGTCGACGGTCACGTAGCCGGCGCGGAAGTACTTGGGCCCCCAGGCCGGCAGGATCGTGTAGAAGGTGTAGCACACGAGCATCGTGACGCTCAGGTCCCGCACGAAGTCGCGCACCGCGTCCAGGCGCGCCGGCGGCGGCACGCCACGGGCCCGGAACACCAGCACCAGGAAGGCCAGGGCCAGGAAGTAGTAGCTGAAATAGGCGAACTCCATCAGCTCGTGGAACCACGGCCAGGGCCAGACCCGGGACCACTCGAGGCTGGGCTGGAAGCCGAAGATCCACTGCTCCAGGCTGATGAGCGCCGGGTCGATGCTGCTCTCGAAGGCGAAGAAGATCAGGCCCAGGTATTCCAGTTCGGCGTAGAAGAGCGGAAACAGCAGGGGCAGGTAGATGTCGCCCGCCAGCCGGGCCAGGAACCAGCGGCTGCCCCGCAGCAGGGGCGGCACGAACCACACGGCCAGGGCGGCGACCGCGTGCACGGCCACGAAGGACCAGGGGTCGGGCACCACCCCGGGGCCGAGCACCGTGTAGAAGGCGCTGGCCAGCAGGTAGACCACGGCCCAACGGTCGATGTCCATGCGCCGCAGGGACAGGGTCACCAGTTGCCGGCGCAGGCTCATTGCCAGCCCGCCTCGCGGTTGAAGGCCATGGTCTCGGCGAAACCCCGGGTGGCGCGGCGCTGGGCCGCGAACCCGGTCACCGCCGCCAGGCGGGACCCGTCGCACACCCAGCCCGCCTGCTCCAGGTCGCGGATCCGGTCCGGCGTCAGCAGCGGCGAGGCGCCGGGCAGCAGGCGGGCCCACAGCCGCAGCGGGCCCAGCGGCACGGTGGCCAGGCGGACCGGTCGGCCCACCGCCTCGCCCAGGGCCCGGGCCAGGGCGGGGAAGTCGTAGCCGCGTTGGCCGTCGTCCACGAAGAACACGCCTTCGGCCGCGGGGGTGGCCAGCAGGGCGACGGCGGCCGCCGCCGCGTCGCGGCCGTCGACCAGGGACATCCCGCCCAGGCGCCGCCCCAGGCGCAGCGTCCAGCCTCTGTGCGCCAGTCTCAGCAGCGGCAGGAAATCCCGGTCCCGCGGCCCGTACAGGGACGGCGGCCGCAGGACGGCGCGGCGGAACAGGCCGGGCGCCGTGGCCACCAGCCGTTCGGCCTCCCGCTTGCTGCGGCCGTAGGCGGTCACCGGCGCCGACGGGTCGGTCTCGACCGCGGGACGTTCCAGGGGTGCAGGGCCGTGGGCGGCCAGGCTGGAGACCAGCACGAAGGCCGGCGCCGGGTCGGGCAGGGGCTCGGTCCAGGTTGCGGCGGCCGCCTCCAGCAGCGCCGCGGTGGTGGCCACGTTGCCGTGGCGGAATCCGGCCTCGTCCAAGGCGGCGACCACGCCGGCGCAGTGGATCAGCCCGGCGGTGCCCGCCAGCAGGCGGGCGCAGTCGCGCGGGTCGGTCAGGTCGACGACCAGGGTCTGGACGGGCTTGCCCGCCAGCCAGCGCAGGCTGCTGGTCGGCCGCACCGAGGCGCGTACGGACCAGCCTCCGGCCAGCAGCGCGTCGGCGATGTGGCTGCCCAGGAATCCCGTGGCGCCCGTCAGGGCGACGATCCCGCGGCCGGTGTGCATGCCCATGGTCCCCGTTCCTTCAGGCCACCGGCATCTCGTAGATGCGGTAGGTCTTGTAGCGCTCGGCCCCGTAGCTCTCCATGATGCGGTTCATGGGCAGGTTGTCCGCGAGCATCCAGGAGCACTCGCCGCCGGTGATGCCCCGGGCGAAGGCCGCCTGCATGGTGCGGTAGACCATGGCCACGTCCACGCCCAACTTGCGGTACTCCGGCAGCACGCCCATCAGCAGGGTGCGCGCGGTCTTGACCCGGCCCTTGGCCAGCAGGAAGCGCAGCCAGCCGAAGGGCAGCAAACGGCCCCGCAGGGGTTGCAGGGCCTCGTTGAAGTCGGGGACGGTCAGGGAGAAGCCGATGGGCTTGCCGTCCAGTTCGGCCACCAGCAGGAAGGCGGGATCGACCATGGCCTTCATGTCCTTGGCGGCGTAGCGGAAATCGTCGTCGTCCATGGGGACGAAGCCCCAGTTGGCGCTCCAGCAGTCGTTGTACAGCTGCCGCACCACGCCGGCCTCGGCGAGGAAGTTCTTCATGACGAAGGGCCGCACCACCAGGCCGTCGCGGGCCAGGATGCGGTCGATCAGTTGCTGCATCTTCTCGGGGAACTCGCCGCGGGTCTCGATGCGCCAGGCCCACAGGTCCTTGGCGCCCCGCAGGCCGAAGCCCTCCAGCTGGCCCTCGTACCAGCGGGGGTTGTAGGGCATGCCGATCACCGGCCGGCTGAACTCGCCGCCCACCTGCAGGCCGTACCAGTCGTGGTTGGAGGTGAAGCAGCCCGGCCCGCGCATGGTGTCCAGGCCCTGGGCCGCGATCCAGGCGCGGGCCGCCTCCAGCAGCGCCCGGGCCGCCTCGGGATCGTCGTCCACCTCGTAGAAGCCGAAGAGGCCCACCTTCTCCCCGTGGTGCCCGTTGCTGCTGCGGTCGACGCAGGCGCCGATGCGGCCGACCGTCTCGCCGCCGCGCCGGGCCAGCCACAGCTCGCGGTCCGCGTGCTTCCAGAAGGGATTGTGGCCCCGGTCGAAGAACTTCTTCAGGTCGCCCAGCAGCGGAAAGACGTGGTGCGGGTCGTCGCGGTAGACGCGGTAGGGGACCTTCAGGAACGCGTCCAGGTCCCGCGCGCCGGCGACGGGGGTGACGGTGACGGGCATGGTCCCTCCTCGTGGTCCGGTGGTGGGGGCGTGCGGGCGGTCCCGGGGTACGCC
>JACZKN010000580.1 GCA_014859985.1 Candidatus Krumholzibacteriia bacterium
GACCGGCACGGCGGCCAGGACCGCCGCCAGCAGGCAGGCGGCGCCGAGCCGACAGGAGCGGAATCGTTGCATCGGCGGACCTCGCAAGGTCGGAACCGGACCACGGGAGCGCGGGATCCGGACCGGACCTGTGCGCTCCCCCGTCCATGGTCGCGGACCGCGCCCCCGGCGTCCAGCCCGGATCGGCACCGGTCCCGGCACGGGGCCGGTTATCCATGACATTCCCCCCGATCTCCCGTATCATGCGCAGCGTCGTGCGCATGGTCCCAACCCAAGGAGTGGCTCGATGATCGTCGGAGTGTTGCGCGAGACCGCGCCCGGCGAGCGCCGCGTGGCCCTGGTGCCCCAGTCGGTGCCGCCGCTGGCCAAGGCGGGACTCGAGGTGCTCGTCGAACGGGGTGCCGGCCTGGCCGCCGGCTACCCGGACGCCGAGTACGAGGGCAAGGGCGCCGGCCTCGCGGGCCGGGACGAG
The DNA here is from genome assembly GCA_014859985.1 of Candidatus Krumholzibacteriia bacterium. GTDB lineage: Bacteria > Krumholzibacteriota > Krumholzibacteriia > LZORAL124-64-63 > LZORAL124-64-63 > JACZKN01. Next base: position 473 of record JACZKN010000580.1, read on the forward strand.
GTGCTGGCCAAAGCGGACATCCTGGTGATGGTCACCGGCCCGGGCACGGCGGCGGGGACCGCGGTGCTCGCCGCGTGCCGCCGCGGCCAGGTGGTGATCGCCCTGCAGGATCCCCTGGGCAACCCGGCCGGCACCCAGGCCATGGCCCGGGCGGGCCTGACGGCCTTCTCCCTGGAACTGATGCCCCGCATCACCCGCGCCCAGAGCATGGACGTGCTGTCGTCGATGGCCACGGTGGCCGGCTACCAGGCGGTGCTGGAGGCGGCCGCCCGCCTGCCCAGGCTCTTCCCGATGATGATGACCGCGGCAGGCACCCTGGCCCCGGCGAAGGCCTTCGTGGTCGGCGTCGGCGTGGCGGGCCTGCAGGCCATCGCCACGGCCAAGCGCCTGGGCGCGGTGGTCGAGGCCTACGACGTGCGGCCGGCGGTGAAGGACCAGGTGGTCTCGGTCGGCGCCCGGTTCGTGGAGTTCGACCTGCCGACGAAGGACGCCGAGGACAAGGGCGGCTACGCGAAGGCGCAAAGCGACGAATTCATCCGCCGCCAGCAGGAGCAGATGCAGGCGGTGGTGGCCCGCAACGACGTGGTGATCACCACCGCGGCGATCCCCGGCAGGAAGGCGCCGGTACTGGTGACCGCACCGATGGTCGCGGCCATGGCCCCCGGCTCGGTGATCGTGGACCTGGCCGCCGAGCGCGGCGGCAACTGCGAACTGACCCGCGCGGACGAGGTCGTGACGGCCCACGGGGTGACCATCCTCGGCCCGACGGATCTCGTGTCACGCAAGCCCTACCACGCCAGCCAGATGTTCGCCAAGAACGTCGAGACCTTCCTGCGCCACCTGCTGAAGGACGGGGCCCTGGCCTGTGACCTGCAGGACGAGATCACCGCCGGCACCCTGCTGTGCCAGGACGGCGACGTGGTCCACCCGCGCCTGCGCGAAATGCTGGGCCTCGGCGCCCCCGCCCCGGAAGGAGAGTGACATGGATGCCCTCGTCGCGGCCGTGACCGTGTTCGTGCTCGCCGTCTTCATCGGCTTCGAGATCATCACCAAGGTGCCGCCCACCCTGCACACGCCGCTGATGTCGGGCTCCAACGCCATCAGCGGCATCACCCTGATCGGCGCGGTGATCTCCACCCGGGTGGACAACCCCAAGCTGGCCACGATCCTCGGCGTCGCGGCGGTGGCCTTCGCCATGATCAACGTGGTCGGCGGCTACCTGGTGACCCACCGCATGCTCGGCATGTTCAAAGGGAAGAGGTGAGCGACGTGCAGCAGCATTTCCTGATCCCGGACTCCTGGGTGAACCTGGCCTACGTCGCCGCCGCGATCCTGTTCATCGTGGGCCTGAAGGGGCTGACCCATCCCCGCACCGCCGTGCGGGGCAACCTGCAGAGCGCTCTCGGCATGCTGCTGGCCGTCGTGGTCACGCTGCTGGCCGACGGCCTGGCCTACCAGTGGATCCTGCTGGGCGCGCTGATCGGCGGCCTGGTCGGCGGCATCGCCGCGGTGCGGGTGCGGATGACCCAGATGCCCGAGATGGTGGCGCTGTTCAACGGGTTCGGCGGCGGCGCCTCGGTGCTGGTGGCCGGCGCGGCCTTCATGCTCACCGCCGACCCGGGCGCCCGGACGACCGTCTCGACCGGCCTGTCGGGCCTGATCGGCTCGGTGACCTTCACCGGTTCGCTGATCGCCTTCGGCAAGCTGGCCGAGATCCTCCCCGGCGGCCAGATCGGCTTACCCGGCCTGAAGGCCTTCAACGCGCTGATGGGCGCGGCGGCCCTGGCCTGCGTGGGCTGGCTGACGGTCGACCCGACGGCCACCGAGGCCTACTGGATCATCGTCGCCATCGCCGGCGTGCTGGGCGTCACGCTGACCATCCCCATCGGCGGCGCGGACATGCCGGTGGTGATCTCGCTGCTGAACTCCTACTCGGGCCTGGCGGCCGCGGCCACGGGCTTCGTGCTGATGAACAACGTGCTGATCATCGCCGGCTCGCTGGTGGGCGCCTCGGGCATCATTTTGACCCGCATCATGTGCAAGGCCATGAACCGCTCCCTGGGCCACGTGCTGTTCGGCAGCCTGGGACCGGGCGCGGACGGCCCCAGCGCCGACGACGTCTACGGCGGCAAGGTCAAGGCCACCTCGCCCGACGAGGTCGCCATGCTGTTCGACACGGCGCGGCGGGTGCTGTTCGTGCCGGGCTACGGCCTGGCCGTGGCCCAGGCCCAGCACGTGGTCAAGAACCTGGCCGGCATCCTGGAGGGGCGGGGCATCGTCGTCGAGTACGGCATCCACCCGGTGGCCGGCCGCATGCCCGGCCACATGAACGTGCTGCTGGCCGAGGCGGACGTGCCCTACGAGCAGCTCAAGGAGATGGACGAGATCAACCAGGAGATCGAGCAGGTGGACGTGTGCATGGTGATCGGCGCCAACGACGTCGTGAACCCGGTGGCCCGCACCGACCCCCGGAGCCCGATCGCCGGCATGCCCATCATCGACGTGGACAAGGCCCGCACCGTGGTGGTGGTCAAGCGCTCCCTCAGCCCGGGCTTCGCGGGGATCCCCAACCCGCTGTTCGCGGCGGACAACTGCCTGATGCTGTTCGGCGACGGCAAGAAGGCGCTGATGGAGCTGGTGGAGTCGCTGAAGAACAGCTGAGCGGACCGCGCCTTCCCCCGCCGGAAGGCGCCGCAAGACTCCCGCGGCCGCGGCGACGCGGGCGAGCCCCTGCCCGGCCGCCGCCCTGGCCCCTACGCCGGATCCAGCATCTCCCGCAGCGCCTCGCAGACATCCGCCACCTTGGGCCAGCCCGCCGGCAGGGGGTTCCCGGCCGCGAAGGCCTCCCTGGCCCAGGCGAACACGGCCGGGCCGTCGACGGGCAGGCCCGCGGTGCCGGTCGCCTCCTGGTAGGCGGCCAGCAGCGCGGCGGTGCGCGGGAAGAGGTGGAAGTGCAGCCCGCGCTCCACCTCGCAGAAGGACAGGCAGTAGACCCGTTCGGCCTTGACCGTGGTCTCGATGGCGGCGGCCGCCGAGGCCAGCAGGCCGCCCAGGCGGGCGGCCCCGGGGGTGGAGAGGTCGCCGAAGGACTCGGCGCCGGTCCTGACCCGCAGCACCAGGTAGCCGGGGACGCCGCAGAAGTCGGCGTGCTCGAGGGTCGCGAATTCGCTCTTGAGAATCACCAGGGCAGCCGCTCGATCCATCATCTCTCCAGGCCGTGGCGCGCCGTGCGCGTCACCGCAGGTAGGTGTAATCGCCGAAGACCTCGTCGTACTTCCGCTGCAGCACCGCCGACTCGCGGGCCGTCAGGCGGCCCTCGGCCACCGCGGCCTCCAGGGCGTGGCGCCAGCGTTCCACCAGGTCGGACTTCTCGAAGGCGACGTAGCGCAGGACGTCGCCCACGGTGTCGCCATGCACCACGTTGGTGAAGGCGACGCGGCCGTCGCGCGCGATGTCCACGTGCACCGCGTTGGTGTCGCCGAAGAGGTTGTGCATGTCGCCCAGGATCTCCTGGTAGGCGCCCACCAGGAAGACGGCGAAGCAGTAGCGTTCGCCCTCCTTCAGCTCGTGGGCGGGCAGGTAGTGCTTGATGTCGCGCAGGTCGGCGAACCGCTCCACCTTGCCGTCGCTGTCGCAGGTGATATCCGCCAGCACGACGCGCCGCCGCGGCTCCTCGTTCAGGCGCGTGATCGGCGTGATGGGGAAGATCTGGTCGATGGCCCAGCTGTCGGGCATCGACTGGAAGATCGAGAGGTTGCAGAAGTAGGTGTCCGTCAGCAGGGCCGGCAGGCGGCGCAGGTCCTCGGGCACGTAGTGCAGTTCCTTGGTGGCCGAGTTGATGGCGTTCAGCAGGGCCCAGTAGCACTGGTCGCCCAGGGCGCGGTCCTCGATGCTCATCAGGCCCAGGCTGAACTGGGACAGCATGGTCTGGCGCAGCTCGACCGCGTCGTGCAGGGTCTCCTGGCAGTTCTTGGGCGTCAGGTCCTGCAGCAGCTGGGCCATGTTCAGGACCGTGTCCTCCTCGGTCTGCCCCGGCACGGCCTTGGCGTCGACGGTGGTGGTGAAGGTGTTGGCCAGGCCCAGGACCTCGGCCACCAGCACCGAGCCGAAGGCCACCATGGCCCGACCGCACTCGGTCACGACCGACGGGTGGACCACTTCGGCGTTGTCGCAGGCCTCCTTGAGGATCCACACCACGTCGCGGGCGTACTCGTCGACGGTGTAGTTCATGGACGACTCGAAGGCGGTCTTGGAGCCGTCGTAGTCCACGGCCAGGCCGCCGCCGACATCGAAGTACTTCAGGCGCGGGCTGTAGCGCGAGACCTGCACGTACATCTGCGCCGCCTCGCGCACCGCCTGCTTCAGGGACGAGATGTTGGTCAGCTGGCTGCCGTTGTGGAAGTGCACCAGCCGCACCCAGTCCTGCTTGCCGTGCTCCTTCAGGAGCTTGAGCGCCGCGGCGATCTCCGCCACGTTCAAGCCGAACTTGGCGCGCTCGCCGCCCGAGCGCTCCCAGCGGCCGGCGCCGCGGCCGGCCAGGCGCAGGCGGAAGCCGATGCCGGGCTCGATGTCCTGCTCGCGGCTGATCTGCAGCAGCAGGTCGATCTCGGAGGGCTTCTCGATCACCACGATGACCTCGCGCCCCACGCGCTGGGCCATCATCGCGAGCTCCAGGTACTGGCGGTCCTTGTAGCCGTTGCAGATCAGCAGGGCGTCGGGGTTCTCGTGCAGGGCCAGCGCGGCGACCAGCTCGGGCTTGCTGCCCACCTCCAGGCCCAGGTGCAGGTCGCGCCCGGCGCTGATCAGTTCGGACACGACGTGCCGCTGCTGGTTGACCTTGATGGGATAGACGGGCCGGTAGCCGCCCTGGTAGTCGTACTCGGCCATGGCCGCGCTGAAGGCCCGGTGCAGGGTCTTCAGCCGGTGACGCAGGATGCCGTTGAAGCGGAAGAGGATGGGCAGGCGGATGTCCCGCTGCCGCGCCTGGTCCACCAGTTCGTGCAGGTCGAGCTCGGGCCCGCCGTGGCCGTCGGGACGGACGATCGCGTTGCCCTGGTCGTTGACGCCGAAGTATCCGGCTCCCCAGTAGTCGAAACCGTAGAGCTGGATGCTCTTGGCGACGTCCCACGGCGCCCCAGGCAGCATGGCTGACCTCCCATCCATCCGAGAACAAGACGATGCCGCCCGCAGGCGGCGCCCGGCCGGCCCGCGCGGGGCAATCGGCGAAGTCTAGCGGACCCCGGGGGCCCGCGTCACGCCGGATTCGTCCCCGCGGGTCCGGCCGGCCAAAATTACACATTTCGCGCCGGTGTGCCAGCCCGATGCCGCAGTGGACGCCGGCGGGCCCCCTTCCTATCCTGTGCCCATGCGCCCGGACTCCCCGGACCCGGAGGAACCATGACCCCCTTGGCCGCACCCCGGGTGCCCGCCCTGATCTACGGCACAGCCTGGAAACAGGCCGCCACCGCGGAACTGACGCTCCTGGCCGTCCGCACGGGCTTCCGGGCCATCGACACCGCCAACCAGCCGCGCCACTACGACGAGCCCCTGGTGGGCACGGCCCTGCGGGAACTTGCGGCCGGGGGCCTGGGCCGCGACCAGCTCTTCCTGCAGACCAAGTTCACGTCCCCCGGGGGACAGGACCACCGCATCCCCTACGACCCGCAGGCGGATCCGGCCGGGCAGGTGGCCGAGTCCCTGGCCCTGTCCCTGCAGCACCTGGGCACCGATCACCTGGACGCCTACCTGCTGCACGGCCCCTCGACCCGCTTCGGCCTGGGCGCCTACGACCTGGCGGTGTGGGCAGCCATCGAGGAGGCCCACCGCCGGGGCGCGGCCCGCCTTATCGGCATCAGCAACGTCTCGGCCGAGCAGCTGGCCCTGCTCTGCGCGCGGGCGCGGGTCGCCCCCATGATCGTGCAGAACCGCTGCTACGCGGACCTGGGCTGGGACCGGGAGGTGCGCGGGTTCTGCCGGGAGCACGGCATCCTCTACCAGGGGTTCTCGCTCCTGACGGCCAACCCGCACGTGGTCGCATCCGCGGCGGTGGCGGCCGCCGCCCGGCGGTTGGGCCTGACGCCCGCCCAGGTGGTGCTGCGTTTCGCGGTGCAGGCCGGCATGGTCGCCCTGACCGGCACCACCGACCCGGAACACATGCGCCAGGACCTGGAAGCCATGGCCGCGGAGCTGACGGCGGACGAGGTGGCGCGGATCGCCGCGGTCGCCGGCTGAACCGGCCGCGTCGCCGACCGGTCAGGAGGTCGGGGACGGCGGCGG
>JACZKN010000581.1 GCA_014859985.1 Candidatus Krumholzibacteriia bacterium
CGGTCCGCCGCGCCATGGCCGCCCGCCACCCGGCCAGCACGAGCAGGCCGAACAGCGGCGTCTCCAGCCCCGCCAGCATCCAGCAGGCCGCCGGTCCCAGGGCCGCCACCAGGACCTGCGCCGCCACTCCGGGCCAGGGGCCCATCATCTCCCGATCACCGGTCAGCCGCCGCACCGCCCCCGGCACCAGCAGCAGCAGCGCGCCCATCGCGGCGATGCCCAGCCCCTGCAACCAGGGGATGGGCGGCAGCCCCAGCACCAGGCCCATGGCCCCCAGCAGCACCCAAAGCAGGTTCGAGTACCCCTCGACCGGCTCGCCCGGGTTGAACACCAGCCCGTGCCCGTCCACCAGGTTCTGCGCGTAGCGCAGCGAGATCCAGGCATCGTCGATCACGAAGCCGAACAGCAGTCCGTGGGCCACCAGCAGCCCCAGGGCCAGGGAGGCCCCCAGCACCACCGCCGGCCGTGGCGGCTGCAGCCCCGTTCCGTTCACGCCGGCTGTCCCGGATCGCTCTCGAGCACCTCGACCGCGACCCCGCGGCGCCGCAGCTCGGCGATCATCACCTCGCCCGGCACCACCAGTTCCTGGCGCAGCGCCCCGCGCCCGGTGATGGCGCCGGAGGCCAGCATCTGCGCGATGATGGCCGCCGGATACCCCGTCATCCGCATCATGGCCGAGATGCCGGTCGCCGCGTCGTGCCGGTCGACGATGCGCACCTGCCGCCGCAGGGCGCGGCCGCCCTGGTGCCCCTCGGCCGTGCACAGCACCAGCACGACGTCCTCGCCAGGAAGGTCCAAGGCCTTCTGCAGCACGTGCGCCAGCACCTTGCGCGGCGCCACGCTGACGTCGCCGACCCGCACCGGCCGGCTGTCGGTCAGCCCCAGCTCGTGCAAAAGGCGCATCTGGGCGCAGTGGCCCCGGTAGCGGATGGTCTTGTAGTCCAGGTCCGGCACCCGGCCCAGCAGCGTCTGCGGCAGGGTGGACGTGCCGCCGCTGGTCTGGAAGGCCTCCAGTTCGCCGAAGGGTTCGGGAAAGACGATGGGCTCGAGCTCGCCCAACGACGGCACCGTCTGCAGCTTGCCCTGGCGGATCACCACCGCCGGCTCGATGTACTCGTTGATCAGGCCCTCCACCGCGAACACGATCTTGTAGTTCATGGGCGGCTGCGGCTCGGCCGGCAGGCCGCCCACGCGCAGGCGGAGGGACTCGCACGCGTCCAGCCCGTCGACCAGCCAGTAGCCCAGGATCCCCGCCAGGCCGGGGGCCAGGCCGCAGTCCGGCACGATGGCCACGCCCGCCGTGCGGGCCTCCTGGTCCAGGGCGAACTCCTGCGCGACGATGTCGTTGTTGCCGCCCAGGTCCAGGAAATGGGCGCGGTGCCGCACCGCCAGGGCCGCGAGCCCGGCGTTGAACCAGTAGTTGACGGCGCTGATCGCCACGTCGCAGGCGACGAGCCGGGGGCCGATGGCCGCCGCGTCGGTGACGTCGGCGGCCTGCACCGTCAGGCGCGGGTCGGCAAGACGCGCCGCCAGCGCGTCCAGCGCCGCCTGATCGCGATCGACGACCACTAGAGCGGTGGTGCCGGCGGCCTGGTGCAGCAGGTCGTGGGCGATGGCCGTGCCCTGCAGGCCGGCGCCGAAGAGCAGGTACTTCACGGGCGCTCCTTCCGGGAGTCCGGGACGGGGACCTGAGTCGGCGCCAAACATAAGCCCTGCCGGGCCGCGGGTCACGGATCATCGGCGCCGGAGCAGCAGCGTCGGGACGGTTGACCGCCGGCCGCTGCCGCGCCTACCTTGGGGACGCCCCGCACCAGCTTGACGGAGGAAGCCCATGACCGCCCGCGTCCGCCTGCCCATCCTGCTCTGCTCGCTGCTGACGGCGGTGCCGGTGGCCGCCGCCGAGTTCGTCGTCGGCGCCCACGGGGGTTACGGCGCCTACACCCAGGAGGATCTCAACCGCAACATCCTCGCGTTGAACGAGGCGGCCCGCGCCACCCTGGCCGACGAGATCAAGAGCGGCGCCGAGTGGGGCGGGCACCTGGGCCTGCGCATCAACGAGACCACGATCCTGGGGGTCGCCTACAACCGCCTGGAGGCCGCCGCCGCGGGCGGGGCAGGCGGCAGTTTCCTGGATCTCGAGGTGCCGGCCGACTGCTGGTTGGCCTTCGTCAACTGGCTGCCGGACAGCGACCAGGTGGGGCGCCTGGGCCTGGGCGCGGACGCCGGCTTCGTCACCGTCGACGGCAGCGCCGCATCGCAGGTCGCGGGCAACCCGGTCGAGACCCGCACCTACGCCGGCGACGGCCTCTTCCTGGCGGTCTACGTGGTGGGGGACGCGATCCTGACCGGGGGCCTGTCCCTGCTCGCCCACGGCGGCTTCCGCCTGGCCCAGCTGCCGGACATCACGGTCAACGGCGCCGCCTCGGGCTTCGACCTGGACTACAGCGGCGTCTTCGTGCGGGTCGGGCTGCGCTTCGCGCCCTAGAAGCCGGTTCAGCCCGTCCTGTCCAGCAGCGGCGCGACCACCGTGTCCAGGCACAGCCGCAGGTGGTCCTGGGGTTCGCGCATCGTCGCCATCAATCCGTCCAGCACCTGGTTCTGCCGGGCCGCCGCCGCGATCACCTGGTCCAGCGGCCGCCGGGAGAAGTGGATCATGGCGTACAGGGGCATCCAGCGGTCGGGGAAGCGCTCCCAGATGCGCCGCTCGAGTTGCCAGCGCTCGTGGTAGCGGGGGTCGGCGCTGCGGCCGATGGACAGGAAGTTGCGCAGGGACAGGTCGCTGATGGCGTCGGTGCAGGGCTTGCGCTCGGCGCTGAAGCGGGCGAAGACCGCGCCCAGATCGCCGCCGCATTCCCGGATCAGCCCGTCCAGGACGGTCACGTCCTCGAACCCGGTGTTCATGCCCATGGCGTAGAACGGCACGATGGCGTGGCAGGCGTCGCCGATGAGGCAGACCTTGTCGCCCGCGTGCCAAGGGGTGCAGCGCACCGTCGAGATGTCCGACGGCGGGTTGGCGGCCAGCAGGGCGGCGTGGTCAGGCGACAGCTCGGCGACCTGGGGAAAGGCCGCCGCGAAACCCGCGGCCCGCTCGGCCGCCGTGCGGTCGTCCCGGAAGAGGCTGTCCCCGTCCTTGGCGAAGAAGAGCGTGCCGGTGAACGTGCCGTTCGGGTTGGGCAGGGCCACGAACAGGCCCTCGGGCCGGGGCCAGATGTGCACGCAGTCGTCGTCCAGCCGGAAGCCTCCGCCGGGCAGGGCCGGGATCAGCAGTTCGAAGTAGCGGTAGGCGATGGTGGTCACCGACTCGTCCAGGACTCCGGCCGCCCGCAGGGCGGCCCGCACCTGGGAGAACAACCCGTCCGCGCCGATCACGTGGTCGAAGGCCTCGGCGCGCGCCTCGCCGCCCGGCCCGCGCAGGCGCAGGGCGGCCGTGCCCACGTCCAGGTCCTCGCCCGCGGTGGCGAACAGCAGCCGCACGCCGGCCGCCTGCGCGGCGTCCAGCAGGATGCAGTTCAGTTCCTTGCGGTTGACCGTCCACAGGGCCTGGCCGTCCCGGCCGTACTCCTGGACCTGGGTGCCGCCCGTGGGCAGGTGCACGCAGCGCCGGGTCTTGGGCTTGGCGGCCGCCCGGACCCGGGCTTCCAGGTCCACCGTCGCCAAGGCGTGGAATCCCCTGTGGGACAACGACATGGCGATGGAGCGGCCGCCCGGGATGGCCGCGTGGCGCAGGTCCGGCCGCTTCTCCAGCAGGGTCACGGCCGCCCCGTGCCGTGCCAGGTGGACGGCACAGAGACTGCCGACGAGGCCGGCGCCCATCACGGCGATGCGCCGGCCGGCCAGGAGGTTCGTGTTCTGCATGGTGTCGGTTCATCCTCCGGGAATCGCCGTGCCCACGGCAGGGCCGTTCCCCCACGGCCGATAATCAGCTATCATAACACGAAATCCGAGTCGCAGGGAGGGATTTCGGCCGGGAACGCCCGGCATTGACCTTTGACCAGCCGGGGTGGACGGGACTACTATCGGCGCAACCCCGCAATCGCCGCGATCCGGACCCCTTCCCAGGCAGGAGCGTTCATGGACGCCAAGGTGCTGCAGAACCATCTGCTCGAGCTGATCCGGCGCACGTCGGCCGAGCTGCCCACCGACGTGGTGCGCGCCGTCCAGGCGGGCCTGCGCCGGGAGAAGCAGGGCTCGTCCGCCCGCTATGCCCTGCAGGTCATCGACGACAACATCATCATGGCCAAGGACAAGTCGCAGCCCCTGTGCCAGGACACCGGCACCATCATCTGCTACGCCGACCTGCCGGCCTGGTGCAGCGAAGGGAAGTTCCGCAAGGCCTACGAGTGGGCGGTGGTCGAGGCGACGCGGCGCGGCTACCTGCGCCAGAATTCGGTGGACTCCATCACCGGCAAGAACTCGGGCGACAACCTGGGTCCGGGCAGCCCCCAGTACCACTTCCACCAGACGCCGAAGAAGGCGCTGACGGTGCGCATGATGCTCAAGGGCGGCGGCTGCGAGAACGTGGGCATCCAGTACAGCCTGCCCGACACCCGCCTGGCCGCCGGGCGCGATCTCGAGGGCGTGCGCAAGTGCCTGCTGGACGCGGTGCTGCAGGCCCAGGGCAAGGGCTGCGGCCCGGGCATCCTGGGCGTGTGCATCGGCGGCGACCGGGGCGCCGGCTACGTGGCGGCCAAGGAAGAGTTCTTCCGCGAGTTGGACGACACGAACGAGGACCCGCGCCTCGCGAAGCTGGAGAAGCGGATCATGAAGGAGGGCAACGGCCTGGGCATCGGGCCGATGGGCTTCGGCGGGGAGACGACGCTGCTGGGCGTCAAGATCACCCACCGCAACCGGCTGCCGGCTTCCTACTTCGTTTCCGTGGCGTACATGTGCTGGGCCTTCCGGCGCAACGGCTGCGTGCTCACCGAGGGCGGGAAGCTCTCGCGCTGGCTCTACGATTCCTAGGAGGCTCGCTCATGCTGCTGGAAGCACCGTTCACCGAACAGAAGATCCGCGCCCTGAAGGTCGGCGACATGGTCGAGATCACGGGGCTGCTGTTCACGGGCCGCGACGCGGTCCACAAGTACCTGCACGACGGCGGCAAGCCGCCGGTCGACCTGACCGACAGCATCGTCTACCATTGCGGTCCGGTGGTCGTGAAGGAAAACGGCAAGTGGGTGGTCAAGGCCGCCGGGCCCACCACCAGCATCCGTGAGGAACCCTACCAGGGCCCCCTGATGGAGCAGTACAAGATCCGCGGCGTCATCGGCAAGGGCGGCATGGGCCCCAAGACGCTGCAGTACTGCCAGTCGGTGGGCGCGGTGTACCTGCACGCCATCGGCGGCGCGGCCCAGGTGCTGGCCGAGAGGGTGGTCGCTGTCGAGGGCGTGCACCTGGCCGAACAGTTCGGCTCGCCCGAGGCCATCTGGGAGTTCCGGGTCGAGCGTTTCCCCGCCGTGGTGACCATGGACAGCCACGGCGGCTCCCTGCACGCCCAGGTGCTGGCCGAGTCCACCGAGAAACTGGCCCGCCTGCTGGGCTGACCCGGCATCCCGCGAAGGAGTGAGCTTGAACCAGGACGCCGTCCCCGCCAGCAGCGTGAGCCTGCCGGGCCTCGTGAACATCCTCTACCGCGGCCGCCGCCTGGTCCTGCTGGCCACCGCCGCGGGCCTGGTGGCCGGGCTCGCCTACAGCTTCCTGGTGCGGCCCCTGTACCGCGCCACCGCGCAGGTCCGGCCGGGCATCGTCTCCTACTCGGACTTCGGGGCGCCCGTGCGCGAGTGGGCGCTGAAGGACATCGTGCGCTGGTTCCGCACCGACCTCTACTGGGAGGACCTGCGGCAGCTGGAACCCTTCGCCGAGCGCAAGGGCCCGCCGCCCATCCTGGCCGACCACATCCCCGAGGGGCCCCAGTACCAGCAGGGGGGCGACGTGATCACCCTGACCTGCCTGGACGCCGATCCCCTGCAGGCGGTGGCGATCCTGCGCACGGCCATCGGTTCGTTCAACAGCCAGGCCAGCCAGGACTCCCTGGGCAGCACCATGCACCTGACCCTCGGCGGCGCCCGGGTGCGCATGGAGAAGATCCGCAACGACATCGTGCAGATCGAAGCGGCCCGGGAGCGCACGCGCCTGGACATCGCCGCCCGCGAGCGGGCCCTGGATCTGCTGGAGGCCGACGAGCGGCGCCTGGCCCTGCGCATCGAGCGCCTGCAGGGCGAGCGCGCCTGGCGCGACAGCGCCGCCCTGACCC
>JACZKN010000582.1 GCA_014859985.1 Candidatus Krumholzibacteriia bacterium
CGCCACGCTGGCGCGCTCGGCCCGGCGCTGTCGCCAGGCGACCGCCTCGACGCGATCGGCCAGCACCGCGCCGGCCGTGCGGCCCTCGACCTCCAGCAGGACCTCGAAGGGATAGCCCCGGATGCGTCGGGCCACGGGGCAGGCCAGCGCGAGCCCCGTGCGGGCGTTGTACACCACGGGCGAGAGGATCAGGTAGGGAACCCTCGGGCCCGGTTCCCCGGCGTCCAGCCAGACCAGGTCGCCGCGGTCGGGCGCTGCCGGGCCCGGGTCGGCGGCAGACGGTTCGGGCAGATTGTAGAGGGAGATCTCCGCCACCAGGTCCGCCAGGCCAGGGCTCGTGGGAACCGCCGTCCGGACACGCAGACCGTCGCGATCGGCGGTCAGGTCCACCGTGCTGCCGTCGGCCCAACCCAGGTCCCGCGCGTGGGGCTGCGGGATGCGCAGGGCGAGGCTGTTGCCCCAACGGCGGATGGTGGTGCGCATGGTCGACCTCCGTATATACTATGTATATACGCAAAGCCGGGTCGCCCGTCAACAAAGCAAGGGCGCCGCCCCTCGCTCGGGAGGCGGCGCCCCCTCCGCCGCTCGCCGGGCGCATCCCCCAGGGCGCCCGGCGGCGGACGGAATATGCAGTTCGGACCTCAGCGCATCAGCAAACCTGTCTTCCTGCGGGGGATGAATCGCGGGCGGACCGGAAATCACACGACGCACCGCGAATTTCTCGCGGTCGGCCGCAATGCGGGCAGACGGGCTACCGGACCGGCGGCCACCCGCTGACCACCAGCGCCTCCGCCAGCTCCAGCGCGTCGCACGGCCACATGGATTGCGGCCGCGGGTGCCGCACCCCCAGGGCCTGGCGCGAGGGCCGGCAGCTGAGCACCGCACGCCGCCACCGCACCGGCACCGCCTCCCGACCGTGCACGGCCCCCAGGAGGGCGCCGCAGATGGCCGCGTTGGTGTCGGTGTCGCCGCCGCGTCCGACCGTGTCGACCAGGGCCGCCTCCAGCGAGGGCGCGTGCACCAGCTGCCAGAGCGCGTTGTGGAAGGCCAGCAGCACCCAGCCCAGGGATTCGGTGAGGTCGCCGGGCGGAGCCTCGCCGGCCCGGGCCACCAGGTTCTTGACCTCCCGGTCCACCGACCATGCCTCCGACCAGGCGACGATCCCGGCGTACAGATCCGCGGCTTCGGGGCCTTCAGCCACCGCCACGGCCACCGCCGCGGCGAACAGGGCATTGACGTCGCAGCACACCGGGTTCGGGTGGGTCAGGGCGGCGTCCTCGCGGGCCCAGCCGGCCACCTGGCGCGGGTCGCGGCCGGCGCCGTAGATCCCCAGGGGGCTGATCCGCATCAGCGCCCCGTTGGCCTGGCTCTGCAGGCTGGGCTGCCCGCCCAGGGCCTGGGCCAGGGTCTGGCCGACGTCGAAGGGCCGGCTCAGGAGCCACTTCTCGTAGGCGGTCCAAGCGGCTTCGGCGTCGTAGCGTTCCGCGCCCACCAGGGTGCGGGCCAGGGCCAGGGCCAGCTCCGAGTCGTCGGTGGGCTGGCCGGCGATCAGGGTGAACGGGCCGCCGTCCACCAGGTCGCGCACCCCGGCGGGGTAGGCGGCGGCGATCTGGTCGGGGGTCTTGAACTCGACGAGGCTGCCCAGGGCGTCGCCGCACAGTTGGCCCAGCAGGCAGCCCTGGGCCCGGGACAGCACGCCGGGGTCGACCGGGCCGCGGCCCGGCAGCAACGCAGCGGTCGTGCTGCGCGGTTCGTCGAAACGGGTCCAGTCCGCATCGCGGAGCTTGGCCACCACCACGGGGGCGCCGCCGAAAATGTCGCTGCGCGCCGAAACGCCCAGGTCGCTGGTGTAACGCAGCGCCTCGCCCCAGGCGTCTTCCAGCACGCCACCGGCCCCCGTCAGCAGGGCGTGCCCCGCTGCCAGGTCGGCGGCCATGTTGCCCCGGGTCACCAGCGCCCCGTCGCCGTCGCCCACCGCCACCAGGGCCAGGCGGTAGGCCACCCCCGGCACGCAGGCAAAGCGCAGGGGAGCGGTGGCCTGCACCGTGAGCTCGGGCTCGTCGCCGGCCGCCGGCGGCAGCAGCACTACCTGGTCGCCGCCGGCCCGCGCCGGCCAGGTGCGGGTCACAGGCGCGCCGTTGCGGGTCAAAGGGCCGCCCTCGGCCCAGGCGATGGTGTCGCCGCGATCGTCCGGGGCGTTGAAGGCGTGCACGACCCCCAGCACCGGCCGCGTGCCCTCCAGCAGGGCGATGGACACGGCCGCGCCGCGGCGGCCGGCCAGCCAGGCGGTGGTCCCCTCGTTCGGGTCGACCAGCCACGCGCGCGGTGGTGCTTGCGGATCGCCGCTGTCGGTGGGCCCGCGCACCAGGCCCGACTCCTCGCCCCGGAACCCGTAACCGGGGAAGGCGGCGCTCAGTTCGCGCAGGATCAGCTGTTCGGCTGCGTAGTCCAGGGCGGCCCCGCCGGCCGCGGCCGCGCCTCCGGGCTGGTTGAAGGCGTCGCGCAGCAGCGCGCCGGCGGCGTGGGCGCACGCCACGGCGGCCTCGAGTTCGCGGGCGTAGGCGGACGGCTGGTTCAAGGCGCTCCCCCGCTGAATACGGCTACCGATGGGTTTCGTGGGTGCATGCGCACCTCATGGCGTTCAAGATCGCCTGGAGATTGCCACGGTGAGGCGGGGCGGTCAAGAGACGAGGCGGGACCTACCAGACCATCGGCAGGTACCCTTCGCGGATGGCCTCGCTGATGGGGGCGCCGACGAACTGCACGTCCAAGCCCAGGTCGCGCAGGCGCTCGCTGGAGCCCTGCCGGTCGGACAGGTACCTGCAGGCCAGGGGCGTCTTGGCCACGTGCATGAACTGGATCACCAGGTCCTGGAACTCGGGATCGTCGAGGAAGAGCAGCTCGGCGGGGCCGAAGAGGACCAGCTTAACGTCGGCAAGCCAGCCGTGCTTCATGGCGTTCAGGGCATACATGGCGCCGGTGCGGGCCTTGGCCGCCTCGGCGGTGGCGATGATGACGATGATGCGATCATGCACGGCTCACCCCCCGGGACGGTCGCTCCCGCGCTTCAACATAATCACGATCTGGCGGACGGCAGCCACCAGCCCGAAGACGATGCCGCCCACGCCGAACCAGGGCTCGCCGCCGAAGCGGCCCTCCACCCAGCGGCCCACCAGGTAGCCCATCACCGGCCCGACGACCATCATCATGGGGATCAGGGTGTAGTTGCCGATGTCGCGGGCGGAACGCCCGGAGTCCTTGCCCAGGCGGTCATGGAGCCTGGTGCGGTGCGGATCGCGCCGGGACGCCCTGTCCCGCTCCACCTTGGTCCGCAGGGCCTCGAGCTTCGCCTGGTCCGGCCGTTCCGGGAAGCCCTCGGGCAGGGGCGCGTCCCGGGGGGCGTCCTCGTCCCACCAGGGAGGGCGATCCCCGCCGTCGTGGCCGCCGGTCGGGCGCCCTAGGCTTTCCTGGTCGTCGTCGCGCATGGCCCGAGCATGACGGATTTCGAGGTGTGTGCCAAGGGGATAAGCGCACAGGGGATAAGCGCGTCCGGGGCGGCCGCGCGGCTTGCAATCGCCCTGCCGGTGCCGGACAATGAACCGGCGCTGCCAACCGCGCTTCGGCCAGGCATGAACGGAAGCAGACCCATGCCCCACCTCCTGACCAAGTCCCGCTATCTCGACGGCCTGCAGTGCCCGAAGCTGATGTGGACGAAGCTGAACGCCCGCGAGCGGGTGCCCGCGGGCGACGCCTGGCACCACCAGCTGGCGTCGGCCGGGCGGCAGCTGGAGGATCTGGCCATGCAGCTGTGGCAGGGCGGGGTCGAGGTGCCCCCCTTCCGCGACGGGGCCGAGCGGGTGGCCGCGACAGGGAAGCTTCTGTCCAAGCGCGTGCCCGTCTTCGGGGCCACGTTCCAGGTGGAAGGGCGCCACTGCCGGGTGGATGTGCTCGAACCGGCACCCGGGGGCCGCTGGGACCTGATCGAGGTGAAGGCGGGGGCGCGGATCCGCAACGTCACCGTCCAGGACCTGGCCTTCCAGCGCGACGTGCTGCTGGCGGCCGGGGTGGAGCTGGACCGCCTGTGGGTGCTGCACGTGGACACGGGCTACGTGCGGGGCGAGCAGCTGGAGTTGCCCGAGCTGTTCCGGCGCGTGGACGTGACGGAGCGCGTGCTCAAGGTCGGGCCGTACGTGGAGAAGACCGTCGCCTCCCTGCGGGAGGTTGCCGCGGGGCCGGACCCCGACGTGCCCATCGGTCCGCACTGCAACGATCCCCACGCCTGCCGGCTGATCCCCGTGTGCTGGGCGGGGCTGCCGGATGACAACGTGACCCAGCTGCATCGGTCCGGGCGGAGCGCCTTCGGCCTGCTGGACCAGGGCATCTTCCGCATCCGCGACATCCCCGACGCGCGGCTCTCGGTCAATCAGCGCATCCAGAAGACCGCCGTCGTCACGGGGGAAGTGCAGGTCGACCGCGCCGCCGTGCGCCGCTGGCTGGACGACCTGCGCTGGCCCCTGTGGTTCCTGGACTTCGAGACCATGGCGCCGGCGGTGCCGCCCCGTCCGGGGCTGCGTCCCTACCAGCAGGTCCCCTTCCAGTACTCGCTCCACGTGCAGGACGAGCCGGATGGCCCCCTGCGCCACCACGAGTTCCTGCACATCGATGCCGGCGATCCGCGGCCCTGCCTGGTGCGGGCCCTGCTGGACAACCTGGGCCCCGGGGGCTCGGTGGTGACCTGGAACCGGGAATACGAGCGGATGGTGCTGCACGACCTGGCGGGCTTCGTCCCCCGCCGCGCCGGGCAGCTGACGGCCATGGCCGCGCGCCTGGTGGACCTGGCCGACCCCTGGCACACCTTTGCCGTGCACCACCCGGGACAGAAGGGCAGCACCTCCCTCAAGGCGGTACTGCCGACGGTGACCGACCTGGACTACGCGGACCTGGGCATCGGCTCGGGCGCGGAAGCCACCCACGCCTACGAGGCGGCGATGGCCTCGGCGGAATCCCCGGCGGTGCGCGAGGTCGTGTTCCGCAACCTGCGGCGCTACTGCGCCCGGGACACCCTGGCCATGCACGAGCTCCTGCGCTGGCTCACCGCGTCCGCAACCTGAAACCCCATTAAGGATTCCCCTCAGTTCGACCCGGATTCGGCCGAAAACCCGCGGGGGCAGGAGTGCGCCCCGCAGGAACGTTCCCGGTCCGTCCGTATCCGGAGCCCACGCCGACCATGATGATCCGCCGCAAGATGCGCTTGATCCTGCTGTCGTCCGCCGCCCTGGCCGTCGGGCTGGTGGTGGGCGCCACGCTGATCAACGGCATCCGGATCTACAACAACGCCTTGCGCGAACGCGGTGCGGTGACGGCGGCGCTCCTGGCGGACAGCTGCACTGCGGCCCTGGCGAACGGTGACCACGCCGCGGCCGGCGTGGTGCTCGGCGCGCTGCAGCACGACCCCAACGTCGAAGCGGCCGTGCTCTATGCGGCCGACGGTTCCCTCTTCTGCGCCACGGGTTCGGCCAGCCTGGAGCGCGACGCCCTGGGCACGGCCCTGGACCGCTTCCATGGCGACCACTACGACGTGGTGCGGCCGGTGGTCGTCGCCGCCGACACCCTCGGCACCCTGTACCTGCGGGTGAGCCTCGATCCCCGCCGCGACGCGCTGGTGAGCTTCGCGTTCGTGCTGCTGCTGGCCTCGGCGGCCGGCGTCACCACCGTCTACGTGCTCTCGACGCTCCTGGGTCGCTCCATCGTGCGCCCGATCCGCCTGCTGGCCAGGGCGGCCCACGAGATCTCCGAGCGCCAGGACTTCTCGATCCGCGTCGCGCGCACCAGCGATGACGAGACCGGCGAGCTGGTGGACGCCTTCAACCGGATGCTGGACGAGATCCAGGACAAGACCGTGGCCAAGGAGAAGGCGGACACGGCCAACCGCGCCAAGGGCGAGTTCCTGGCCAACATGAGCCACGAGATCCGCACGCCCATGAACGGCGTGCTGGGCATGGCCAACCTGCTGGCCGACACCAGCCTGGACGAGGAGCAACGGGACTACGTCCAGACCATCCTGAGCTCGGCCGATTCGCTGATGACGGTGATCAACGACATCCTCGATTTCACCAGGATCGACGAGGGGCGCATCGTGCTGGAGAGCGCTCCGTTCTCCATCGAGGCCGCGGTGCGCGACGTGATCAACCTGATGGAGCCCACCGCCCGCGCCAAGGGTCTGGACCTGCGGGTGGCCTTCTCCGGCGCGGCGCCGGTGATGGTCCGGGGCGATCAGGGGCGGGTGCGCCAGGTGGTCGGCAACCTGGTGAACAACGCCATCAAGTTCACGCAGAAGGGCTACGTGGCGGTGGACTGCATCTGGCGCGACGCGGGCGAGGGCCGGGTGGAGTGGCTGATCGCGGTGGAGGACACGGGCATCGGCATCGCCCCCGACCACATCGAGCGGCTGTTCGAGCGCTTCAGCCAGGCCGACAGTTCGACCACGCGGCGCTTCGGCGGCACGGGCCTGGGCCTGGCCATCTGCCGGCAACTGGCCCAGCTCATGGGCGGCAAGGTTTGGGCCACGAGCGAGCCGGGCAAGGGTTCGCGCTTCATCTTCCAGGTGCCCCTGGCCCTGGCCATGACCGCCGGGTCCACGCGCCGGGCGGCCGAGCACGCCCATGGCGGCCGGCGCGAAACGCCGGTGTTCGCTCCCGGAACCCGGGTGCTGTTGGCCGAGGACAACGCGGTCAACCGCACGGTCGCCCTGCGCTTCCTGGCCCGCCTCGGCCTGACGGCGGACGTGGCGGCCGACGGCACCGAGACCCTGCGCAAGGTGACTTCCAACTTCTACGACCTGGTGCTGATGGACTGCCAGATGCCCGGCCTCGACGGCTACGAGACCACCCGCCGCATTCGCGCCCTGGGCGGCGCCTGGGCGGATCTGCCCATCATCGCCCTGACCGCCCACGCCATGGGGCGCGACCGGGAACGCTGCGCCGAGGCGGGGATGAACGACTACCTGCCCAAGCCGCTGGACGCCGAGGCCCTGGCCGGGTGCCTGGCGCGATGGCTGCAGCCGCAGCGGACACCCGCCTGACCCGGACCTGCGGCTTCGCACTCCCGAACATGAGGAGGTGGCGGCCCCCCGAGGGGGATCGGAGGGGCCGCCGGGTGACGGGCGTTGGCGAGCCGGCCCGTCAGGACTTGCGCGTGGGGATGCCCAGCTTGAGCATCCGCCGGTAAAGCGTGCTGCGGCCCAGCCCCAGCAGGCGGGCGGCTTCGAGGCGGTTGCCGGCGCAGCGGTCGAGGGCGGCGACGATGCGGGCGCGCTCCGGC
>JACZKN010000583.1 GCA_014859985.1 Candidatus Krumholzibacteriia bacterium
GGCTGGAGGGCTGGGACGAGCCGCCGGCCGCGGCGCGGGCCGCGGCCGGCGGCTCGTCCCAGCCCTCCAGCCAGGGCCTGGCCACCCAGGCCGAACCGAGGAGCCCGCCCGCGGCGGCGGCCGCGAGCAGGCTCCGGATCAACCGACGTCGGACGTGCAAGTGGTCACTCCCGGGCTGCGGCGTCGGTGGTCACCTTCAGCGGCCGGCCTTCTGCGCCTGCAGGGCCTGGGCGGCCTCGATGGCGGCCTTGATGTCGCCGAGGCTGGTCTCGGCCGCGGTGGCGCGGGCGTCGGCGGCGACCAGGTCACCGGCGGCCAGGGCCTCGCGGGCCGCGACCAGGGTCGTCTCCACCCCCATCAGGTCGGCTTCGAGCAGCTTCAGATCGGCTTCGGAGCCCTTGCCCCGGGGGGCGTTGGCCAGCATCGGTCGGACGACTTCCAGCAGGCCGGCTGCGGCTTCGATGCGCGCCTGCGCGGCGTCGTGGGCCCGCTGCTTGGCGGCCTCGACCTCGGTGAGGGCCGCGTCCGCCGTCTGGCGTACCGCCAGGGCGAGCTCGGTGGCGGTGCCGTACCGCCGCAGCAGCGAGGGCTTGTCGGCCTGCACGGCCAATTCGGCCTTCAGCTTGCCCATGGCCTCGTTGACGGCGGTGAGTTCCTCCGGGGCGTACTGGGCCGCACCCGCGCCCTCGACGGCCTGCAGGGCGGCCTCCGCATCCTGGACCTGCTGGGTGGGCATCTCGCTGCAGCCGGCCACGAAGGCGGCCGCGACGAGGGCGGCGAGGGCGAACATCATCCTGGTCTTCATCGTTCTCTCCTCGGGTTCGCCGGGCCGCGCCGGATTCGTCCGGCTGTCCCCGCGACCATCGCGGGCCGGCGCCTGCGGTGCAGGCGCCGTGGCGGCTCCTAGCGTTTCGTCGGTTCCCCATAGGAAGGGCGTGCCGGCGGGCTCGCCGGGCCGGGCGCGGTCTCCTTGGGCTGGGGATTCTTGTCTGGCTTCGGCTTCCTGATCGTGCCGTCCGGTTTGCCGGCCATCGCTTCACCGTCCTGGGCTGGTGCGGGACCGCCTGGCGGCGGCCTTCCTGGACTAGGCCAAAGGCAACTCCGGTGCCGCGGGACAGCGGATATTTCCTGATGATATAAGGATATCAAGGGTAAGCACTTGGTCAAGTCGTCGTCGGGCCTCGACGTGTCCCTGCGGTGAAAATCGGGTTGATCATGCCGATATATATCGGGTATCATATTCCGAATCGGAGGTAGAAATGCTGATCCGGGTGCTCGTCGCCGTGCGGACCGTGCCGCTGCGCGATCGTCTGCTGGGGATCCTGTCCCGCCTCGAGCGGGTGATGCCGACGGCGGCGGAGGCGGGCGGAGCCCCGCCCTTGTGGTCCAGCCTGCACGAGGGCGACCTGGACATGGTGCTGATCGAACGGTCGCGGCTGCCGTCGGATCCGGGCACCTGGATCGCGGGGGTGCGCGCCCTGCCCGAGCAGCCCGAGGTCATCGTCCTGACCGAGCGCGAGAACGCCGCCGAGCGCGCGGCGCTGCTGGCGGCCGGCGGCCTGGCTGTCCTGAACGCCGGCCTGGCGGACGCGGACCTGGAATCGGCGCTGGCGGCCTTCGTGGCGCGCCGCCGCGGCGAGGGCATGCAGATCCTCGGCGTCGAACCGCAACTGCCGCGCAGCAGCCTCCAGGACTTCGTCTCCCGCAGCGAGTCCATGCAGCAGTTCATGGCCACGGCGCGCAGGGTCGTCAACTCCGCCAGTTCGCTGCTGGTGCTGGGCGAGACCGGCGTGGGCAAGGAGCGCCTGGCCCGCGCCATCCACCAGGACGGCCCCCGGGGCAGCGGGCCCTTCCTGGCCGTCAACTGCGGCGCCCTGCCCGAGACCCTGCTCGAGAGCGAACTGTTCGGCCACGAGCGCGGCGCCTTCACCGGCGCCACCCGCGCGCGGCGCGGCTACTTCGAGCTGGCCCACGGCGGCACCATCTTCCTGGACGAGATCGCCGAGATGCCCCTGCACCTGCAGGTCAACCTGCTGCGGGTGCTGGAGGACCGGCGCGTGCAGCGGCTCGGGGCCGAATCGGGGCTGTCGGTGGACGTGCGCATCATGGCCGCCACCAACCGCGACCTGGAGGAGGAGGTGCGGGCGCGGCGGTTCCGGGCCGATCTCTACTATCGCCTGGCGGTGGTGTCGCTGACGCTGCCGCCGCTGCGCCAGCGCCGCGAGGACGTGCCCGACCTCGTGGACAACTACCTGCACCACTTCTCCCGGGCCCTGGGCCGGCCGGCCGCCGCGGTGCAACCGGACGCCATGGCGGCGCTGGTCCGCTACGACTGGCCCGGGAACGTGCGCGAGCTGATCAATGTCGTGGAGCGCGCGGTGCTCCTGGCGCCCCACGCCGAGATCGGGCCGGCGGACCTGCCGCGGGCCATCGCCGGGTCTGTC
Organism: Candidatus Krumholzibacteriia bacterium; assembly: GCA_014859985.1. Taxonomy (GTDB): domain Bacteria; phylum Krumholzibacteriota; class Krumholzibacteriia; order LZORAL124-64-63; family LZORAL124-64-63; genus JACZKN01. Next base: position 2,445 of record JACZKN010000583.1, read on the forward strand.
GCCGCCGCCGCGCCGGCCG
>JACZKN010000584.1 GCA_014859985.1 Candidatus Krumholzibacteriia bacterium
GAGGGCAGGTGCATTGCGCCTGCTTTTTTCTTTCCTATAAGACGCTGGGGCAAAGGGTTTTGGGCGGGTGGGGGTGCCAGGGCGCGCCTGTCTGAATCGTTAGCGGTTAACAAAACGCCCGCCGGTTTTTGTCTGAACCAGTCTGAGTCTGCGTTTTTATGCGGCGCTCAGACCCGCAAGTTGACCACATGAAATGTGTATTCGTTGCGGCCCAACGCGTTGCCGAGGAGGTGTAGATACGAATTCCTACACTTCATTCCCCTAAATGATGTTCCGGTCGCTGACGAGGTCGAATAGGGGTTGTGAATGTGAGGTTTGGGGCGTTCCGACGGGAGCGGCCGATACCGCGGCCCCGTAGCCCATGTGCGCTCGAAGTCGGAGTGCCCGGCGACCCACCGGCAAGTTGATTGAAACCCAGGTCTTCGGATCTGGTACCATCTCCGAGGTAGGGATCAGCCAACGGCTGAAGTCTGTGTGGGCCTCGCTGCTCGGATGGGTGGCGGGGCTTCTGCTTGAATCGGGGGCTGCCGCGCTCCACATTGCACCGTCGTCGACAAAGGTCGCGCGCGGCGCCCGTGCCCGTTTACCTTCCGGGATGCATGGTGTATCCTGTTGATCGCCACAGGGTGCCGCGCGCTTATGTGACAAATTAGCAACAGATTATGTAGCTGGCTTCGTCGCCCGAGGAGCACCTGCCCGTGTTTGAACAAGCCTTCAAGAACATCGACGACATCCTTTGGAAGGAAGCCGGCTGCACCACCGAGTTGGACTACACCGAGCAGACCTCGTGGCTCCTGTTCCTGAAATACCTCGACGGGCTGGAGCAGGATCTTGCCGACGAAGCAGCGTTGGCAAGCCGGAAGTACACCTACATCCTCGATAAGCCCTATCGCTGGGAGACGTGGGCTGCCCCCAGGGGCAAGGACGGCAAGCTCGACCACAACAAGGCGCTGACCGGCGATGACCTGCGGGACTTCGTGAACCGCAAGCTGTTCCCGTACCTGCACGGCTTCAAACAGAAGGCCAGCGGGCCTAACACAATTGAGTACAAGATCGGGGAGATTTTCGGAGAGATCACGAACAAGATCCAAAGCGGCTACAACATGCGCGAGATAATCGACCACATCGATGAATTGCGTTTCCGCTCGCAGGCCGAGAAGCACGAGCTTTCGCACCTCTACGAAGCCAAGATCAAGAACATGGGCAACGCCGGGCGCAATGGTGGCGAGTACTACACTCCGCGCCCCCTTATCCGGGCAATCGTGCAGGTGGTGGCGCCGAAGCTGGGGGAGACCGTTTACGATGGCGCCGTTGGCTCCGCTGGCTTTTTGTGCGAGGCGTACGACTACCTGAAGCGCACTCACCCGAAGCGGACCACGGCCCAGGACCGGAAGCTCCAGGATCGGACATTCTACGGCAAAGAAAAGAAGTCGCTGGCCTATGTGATCGCCATCATGAACATGATCCTGCACGGCATCGAGGCGCCGAACATTATCCACACGAACACGCTATCGGAAAACCTCGCCGACGTTCAGGACAAGGACCGCTACGACGTGATTCTGGCCAATCCACCGTTCGGCGGCAAGGAGCGCAAGGAGGTTCAGCAGAACTTCCCCATTCGCACGGGTGAGACCGCGTTCCTGTTCTTGCAGCACTTTATCAAGATGCTCAAGGCGGGCGGACGGGCTGGTGTTGTCATCAAGAACACGTTCCTGTCCAATACGGACAACGCGTCAGTCGGCCTGCGCAAGCTTCTGCTGGAAAGTTGCAATCTACATACGGTGCTCGACTGCCCCGGCGGTACGTTCCAGGGCGCCGGTGTGAAAACGGTGGTGCTGTTCTTTGAGAAGGGTGCGCCGACGCGCAAGGTTTGGTACTACCAGCTCGACCCGGGCCGGAACCTGGGAAAGACCAATCCGCTCAACGACGCGGACCTCGCCGAGTTCGTCGAGCTGCAGACGAGCAAGGCCGACTCGCCCCAAAGCTGGAGCCTGGACGTGGCGGCCGTCGACCCGATTACCTTCGACCTCTCCGTGAAGAACCCCAACGGCGGCAAGGAAATCGCGCACCGCGGCCCGCGGGAAATCATGGACGAGATCGCCGCGCTGGACGCCGAGAGCGCAGAAGTGCTGGGCAACATCAAGGCGCTGCTATGAAGACGGGGTGGCAGAACAAGCGACTCGATGAAGTGTGTCACTTCACGAATGGCCTGTGGAAAGGCAAAAAGCCGCCATTCCTCACCGTCGGGGTCATTCGGAACACGAACTTCACGAAGAATGGAACGCTGAATGACTCGGACATCGCCTACATCGAGGTTGAGGCAAAGAAGTTCGAGAAACGCCGCCTGCAGTTCGGGGACATCATCCTTGAAAAGTCTGGTGGCGGGCCGAAGCAGCCTGTTGGAAGAGTTGTGCTATTTGACAAGGAGGACGGCGACTTCTCGTTCAGCAACTTCACCGCCGCTCTCAGGGTCAAGGACGCCGACGAGTTGGATTTTCGATATCTGCACAAGTGTCTGTTTTGGATTTACCAATCCGGTGTCACAGAAGGGATGCAGAGCCACTCGACAGGGATACGGAATCTCGATGGCGATGCCTACAAGGCGATTGAAGTTAGATTCCCCCCCCTCCCCGAACAGCGGCGGATTGTGGGGATTCTGGACGAAGCGTTTGCCGGGCTGGCCACCGCCCAGGCGAACGCCGAAAAGAACCTCCAAAACGCCCGCGCCCTCTTCGAAAGCCACCTCCGCTCTGTCTTCTCTCAACGCGGCCCGGGGCGGGTGGAGGCAGAGAAGGGAAAACCTATTCTTGAAGAAAGGCAGCGACCGGCTGACAACGCCCAAATGGCTCGACTGCATGCTGGTTTCGTCACTCGGACAGGTGGCCGCGTCGCGACTACTCGCCACATCCCCGGTCCGTTGTCGCTCTCGGTGGGAATGCCGAATGTCCCGCCGAAGAAAGGCTGGCGGTGGTCCGCGCTGTCGGATTTGGCGCGACTTGAATCTGGCCATACTCCTAGTAGGAGACATCCTGAATACTGGGGCGGCCCAATTCCTTGGATCGGTATTCAGGACGCTCGATGTCACCACGGGCGCGAGATTGAGAACACCGCTCAAACGATCAACGAACTTGGGACTGCGAACTCGTCCGCAAGAGTGCTCCCGGCACATACCGTGTGTCTCTCTCGAACCGCGTCGGTCGGTTATGTGGTTGTGATGGGATGCCCGATGGCGACAAGCCAAGATTTTGTGAACTGGGTGTGCTCCGACAATTTAATCCCGAACTTCTTGAAGTACGTTTTCCTCGCAGAAGGCCGCGATGGGCTTCTGCGCTACGCCAGTGGGAGCGTTCATCAGACTATCTATTATCCGGAAGCGAAGGCATTCCACATCTGCCACCCAACCCCGGATCAACAACGGAAAATTGTGGAGCAATGCGACGTTCTCGCCACCGAAACCCAACGCCTCGCGCGGCTCTACGATCATAAGCAGACAGCGCTGGCGGCGCTGAAGAGTTCGCTGCTGCATCAGGCATTTACGGGGGCCTTATGAACGAAGCCGAAACCAGAGCCGAGCACATCGACCCCGCACTGAAGGCGGCCGGATGGGGCGTTGTCGAGGGCAGCAAGGTCTTGCGCGAATATTCGATCACTCTCGGCCGTATCGAAGGCCATGGTCGGCGTGGCAAGCCCCTCACGGCCGACTACGTGCTCGTGTACCGAACCCACAAATTGGCCGTCATTGAGGCCAAGGCCTGGGACAAACCCCTGACCGAGGGCGTGGGCCAGGCCAAAGACTACGCGGGGAAGATGGCCGTCCGGTTTGCCTACGCCTCCAACGGCCAGGGCTTGTACGGCATCGACATGGAGACCGGCAAGGAAGGCGAGGTCGCGACCTATCCGACTCCTGACGAGTTGTGGGCAGCCACCTTTGCGCAAGCCAACGCCTGGCGCGACCGCTTCGCCGCCATCCCCTTCGAGGACAAGGGCGGATCGCATCCCAGTCGCTACTACCAGGACATCGCCGTGGAGCGCGTCCTGGACGCCATCGCAGACGGCCGCCGACGCGCCCTGCTGACGCTGGCCACTGGGACCGGCAAGACCTTCATCGCCTTCCAGATCGCCTGGAAACTGTTCCACAGCCGCTGGAACCTGAGCGGAGAGCCGTCACGCCGACCGCGGGTCCTCTTTCTGGCCGACCGCAACATTCTCGCCAATCAGGCCTATAACGCGTTCTCGGCATTCCGGGAAGATGCGCTTGTACGCATCGACCCGAGCGATATCCGCAAGAAGGGGAAGGTGCCGAAGAACGGGAGCCTGTTCTTTACAATCTTCCAGACCTTCATGAGCGGTCCACCTAAGGACGGCCAGCCGTCGCCCTACTTCGGGGAATACCCGCCGGACTTCTTTGACTTCATCGTCATCGACGAGTGCCACCGGGGCGGCGCCCAGGACGAGAGCAACTGGCGCGGCATCATGGAGTACTTCGCACCAGCCGTGCAGCTGGGGCTCACAGCCACGCCTAAGCGAAACGACAACGTGGACACGTACAAATACTTCGGGGAGCCCGTGTATATCTACTCCCTGAAGGACGGCATCAATGACGGATTCTTGACGCCTTTCAAGGTGAAACAGATTTCCACGACACTCGACGAATATGTGTACACGCCCGACGACCAGTTGATTGAAGGGGTGATAGAGGAAGGCAAGCGCTACACGGAAACCGACTTCAACAAGATCATCGAGATCAAGGCGAGAGAAGCGCGGCGCGTGAAGATTTTCATGGACCAGGTCGATCAGACAGAAAAAACCCTTGTATTCTGTGCCACACAGGACCACGCGCTGGCCGTGCGCGATCTCATTAATCAAATGAAGACGGGCACTGACCCCAACTACTGCCAGCGGGTGACGGCCAACGACGGGGAACTCGGCGACCAACACCTGCGCGCGTTCCAGGACAACGAAAAGACCATCCCGACAGTTCTGACTACATCCCAGAAGCTGTCCACCGGCGTAGACGCCCGCAACATCCGCAACATCGTCCTGATGCGACCGGTCAACTCGATGATCGAGTTCAAGCAGATCATCGGCCGCGGCACGCGGCTCTACGACGGCAAGTACTATTTCACCATCTACGACTTCGTCAAAGCACACCATCATTTCAACGACCCGGAGTGGGACGGTGAGCCCCTGGAGCCTGAGGAGCACGATCCACGGCCGCCCATGCCCGAGCCGCCAGAGCCGCCCGGTCCGCGTCCAGGGCCCCCCGTCCGTCGGGAGAAGGTTAAGGTCAGACTAGCAGACGGCAAGGAGCGGAATATCCAGCACATGATGTGCACGACCTTTTGGCATCCCGACGGCACGCCAATGTCTGCGAAGCAGTTCATGGAGACGCTGTTCGGAAGACTGCCCGAGTTCTTCAAGGACGAGGCCGAACTACGGGCCATTTGGAGCGCGCCGGAAACTCGCAAAAAGCTCTTGCAGGGACTTGCGGAGAATGGCTTTGGAGCCGACCAGCTGGCCGAAATGCAGCAGGTCATCGATGCCGAGAAGAGTGACCTGTTCGATGTGCTGGCTCATGTGGCGTACGCCCTGCCGCCGATCACACGGGAGGAACGGGCAGCCCAGGCCAAGGTCGTGATCAGTACGCGCTTCAGCAGCAAGCAGCAGGTATTTTTGGACTTCGTGCTGTCGCACTACGTGCGCGTCGGGGTGGAAGAGCTTGACCAGGACAAACTGACGCCGTTGCTGCGCCTGAAGTACCATAACTCCATTGCGGATGCATTGGCTGATCTTGGTCGGGCAGAGGACATCGGGCGCGTGTTTTCGGGGTTCCAGAAGTACCTATACGAGCGCCAAGTCGTCGCTTGATGGTCGAGTACCCGCATTGCCGGCCGGCGCGGTGCTACTGCAATTGAGCTGTCCCTCCTCAAAACCCCATCCCGCGGCAGATCCTGACCGCGATGGGTGAGGATTGTAAAGAACGCCGCGCGGGGATAAGATCAGCATGTTAGGTGCGAGACCGGCTCCTAACCCGCAAGGAGGCCCCATGGCAAAGCGTACAAAGTCCACCCCCGCCGACTTCACCGTGACCGAACTCAAAGCCATGCTCGCCGCGAAAACGCGGATAGACGACCTCGAATCCCAGCGGGCCGCGCTGCAGAAGGATCTCGCGCGCGTTGAGAAGGAGCTGGCTGTGCTGCTGCGCGGCGCGGTCGCTGGGACATCTAATAGGAAGAAGGCTGGCAGGAAGAAAGCGGCCAAGAAGGCTCCTAAACGACCGGCCAAAAAGACCGCCGCAAAGGCCGCCCCCAAGCGCGGCCGGCCCAAGAAGGCAGCTGGGGCCAAGGGTAGGGCCAAGAAGGCCGGGGCGGCCGCCACGAAGCGCGGTACAACCAAGCCCGCACCCACCATCGAATCCGTCGTCGTCGACGTGATCAAGGCCAACGGCGGGGAGATGTCGTTCAAGGACATCTACGCCACAATCCAGAAGAAGAAGCTGGTCAAGACCAAGGCAACCAATTTTGACAACGTCCTCCGGCGGACTATTTCGACTAGTGGGAAGATCAAGAGGGCGGGGCGGGGCGTCTACAGGGTTTAGGTTTTGCACGCCTCTATACCGGATAGTGGGTTCCGCCGACTCAGGGTAATCAAACCATGCGGGAGTACAACATGCGATTTAGTTTAGTGGCCATGCTAGTGCTACTGCTACCGTCATTTGGGTTTGCCATCAGTCTTGACCTCGACAACCCGAACGGCATTGCTGCACTTTACTCCGTAAGTAGCGCCGTTGACGAGGGCCAAACATTTGTCGTTTGTTCCGACGGAACTGGATACCACCTTGAGATCCAGGAGACGGCCTCTTGGCTGCCGTTTACTGCATCGCCCGTCCCGTTGTCGGAAGTGATGGACTGGACACCATGGATGCTCTATACGACAGACGGCCGGTGGTACGCTCGGAGCGGTGTTAGTCAACCGTGGGAGCAGTTTGGCGTAGATATCCAGATAGCACCGCCGCCCTGCTATTCACCTGTAGGGGCAAGCACGGAGAGCGCGGGATCGCTTAAAGCGAAGTTTAGATAGAGCCCGCATCAGAAGACGATTGTCGGCAGGGGCTCGTACGCCGGCTCCAGGCAGCGGCGGACGATCTCTACTAGTGGGAAGATCAAGAGGGTGGGGCGGGGGGTGTACAGGGCTTAGTCGCGGCATCCGAACGTCCGAATCTATGGTGGAAGGTAGGCCGAAGCGCGATGGCTGTCGACGAATCGCTCTGGCGTGAGTATCGCGCCACTCACGCATGCTCGAAGTGTGGTGCCAAAGAGTGGTACACGGAAGACGGCAAAGAGAGCTACTTCTGCGGACCGTGTGAACGAGCAACTTGGGTGGAGCGGTTTCGGCTCCGAAAGAACCTGCCAGGTGAATTGGGGATGTGGCTCACGTACATTTGGATCGGGTGTGTGTCCGTAGCTTATGTCTTCTTCAAGATCATGACGAAAGTCCTTCACTTGGGAGAGGCGGCGGCCGCGCTTCTGATAGGTGCTGGCACTGTGGTAGTCATTCAAGTTGCCGTCGTCCGGATTGTCGCACGCTTCAGATGGCGGGAAGAGCAGAATAGGAGATATGGCTTTGGCGGCTGGCGGGAGATAAAGTAGGGGTCAAGTCGAGGGCCAATGACATCGCCAATGTCCTGCGGCGGACGATCTCGACTAGTGGGAAGATCAAGAGGGCGGGCGGTGGGGTGTCGCGCTTGATATCCAGGGGCCCGTACCGGCGGTCAGGGGCGGGCGCGGCGCTTTGAGGTCTTCAGTCTGCCGCGGGATTGCGGGCGCGACGCTTTGAGGTCTTCAGTCTGCCACGGGATTGCGGGCGCGACGATCGGTCGTATTTCAGAGTCTCAATGTGCGCCTTCATTGCGTCGTCGGTCGATACGCCTTGGTGGACAAGCTTGAGCACGCAAGAAGTGAGTTCGACTGCAATGTTGCGGGCGGTCACTACAGACTGTCGCTTGGTGCTCTCTGACCCATGATGGGAAACCGCGGATCTTGCACGATAGACCTTGCGGACTAAGCGATCAATTCGACGGCGTTGCGGCCCGTCAGACGAGATCAGGTATGCACAGTACTCAGCGAGGGACGAAACCACAGAGGGGGAAACAAAGGTGTGATCTTGCATGACGAGCAAAGCTTCCAGCGCCGTACAATAGCAAACTAATTGCTCAGATGATGTCCGTGCAATCGTTCCTTTTCCAATCCAAATCACGGCAGTCTTCACGCGGGATTCTAGGCCGGCACATTGGCTCTTCGCAAACAGTGCGAAGAGGTGCCGAACGAAGCGATCGGTAAACGGTTCGCGGGACAGGTCCACTATATGCAGCTCGGTGCCTTCGGCGGCGTAACCCCATCGGACAGCGTTATCCGACGACAACGTGACAAACGCCGTACCGCGGGCTTCGGTTGGGCGTGTAACGCGTACCGATAGCCCTCGCCGGGGCTCGCCGACTAGCATGGCAAAGAGCAGTTCAAGCCCGTAGAAGTGCCCGTCGGCGATCTCAAGGGCACGGCCAGGAGATACGCTTTCTACTGAGACTGAGACGACATGCTCTCCGAAGGCGGAGTCCCATCGGATCTTGTCGCGGACGCTACTCGGTAGCCGCTTCCGCAGGCTGGCAGTCTGTTGGAATGTAAAGCCGCCAAGCACGCGGCGGCGGGAGAATTGAAGACCATAGATGTGACGCCATATCGTGAACTGTCGAATCGGGTTAGCAGGGAGCAGCTTGGTGACTGCGGCCGTGAACTTGCCGGAGGAAGTCAGGTTCGTGCTCGTCGGATCTCCAAGAACCCGGTCCACCGCGTCCTCGAGTTCCATGACGGTGTAGTTGGCCCGAATTGACTTCGCGGCCTCATAGAGGTCATCAACAATGGACCGATAAGCAAGGAGGCCGTTCAGGCCGACGATTCCCCAGAGTTCGCCGTTCACGTCGGAAATCTGGCGATAATGACCGTTTTCACTGTGTACTCGAAGGTCGATGGGCCCGAGGGATGCTCGCAGGGCAATCAGGTCTGCGTTTTCCACAAAGCCGCCTATGGTAGCAGAATTCCAGTATTCCCTTAGATCCCGCATTCCTCGCAAGTCGGTAGCTTAATGCTCGCAGTTCGCGTGGGCCGGGGATTGTTCAACTCGGGGATAGGCTAGTGAATCTCCGAGGCTGAAGAACGAGCCTACGCCATGTTGGCAGCGCATTCCTCCAAATGGAAATCCTCGATGAATGCACCATTAACGCCTTCAACGGGGTCCTCGAAGATGTGGAGCAACCTCGCGATCCAGTGCTTCACGACAATAGCGCCAAGCAATGCGGGCAAGATGAGCATGACGAATGCTGAGCCAAGGACGAGCTTGCGAAAGACTAAGGACATCGCCCGCAAATAGTAGTTCATAAATACATCGCGCTGTTCGTCACTCAGCGCCTGCTGGACAGATTCAAATCGCGCCGAATAATCTGCGCCGAGTTGGTGCTTCTTGGCGACTTGTATCACGCCAAAAAACTCCAGCAGGGTTAAGCGGTGAGCGTATCGAATGTGGCTGTTGATTAGCGATCTCAATAGGAGATACGCCTCGCTATCGAACGCCAGCCTCCCGGAATCTGCCTCGTCAAACAGATCGTCACGGACAGCGAACATCTCTTGGCGGAATTTGTCGACCGCATATCGTGGATAGAGTATCCACAGCGCAACCCAAATCATAACCAGTCCGAAAAGTGAGCCGAGGACGGCTACAAATTCCTGGGGGCTCATATCTTGTCCTCCGGGTTCGTGTCGCCTCGCGCGTCCAGGTTGCTCGTCGTACGCTGGGGGTCGCGCGCTAGTTCCAGTTTCTTGATTCTGCTTTGTAGGCGCTCGACTGTATCTTTCCGCAGTTTTCGTTCGCGCAGCCATAGTCCAGTGAAGCTGGCGGTGGCGGCGATGTTGATGCCGATCGTCAATTTAAGGTCAGAAAGGACGCGAAGCACAAGGTTGAGAGTCGTCTCGTGCCCGGCCATTACCGCAGTAGCTTGCCAGAAGCAGTACCCTAAAAAGCAGACTGCACCAGCGGTGGCTAGAAACTGGGTAATCCGTACCGCAGATGTCCAGCGTATCTCGGTCTTGCGAACGTCGACATACTCCGGTGGAATCTTGTCCGGCACAGTGAGACCTCCGGTGTGATTCTGCTCACAGGCCACCGAAATCCGCAATAGTTGTTTTGCGGCCCCGCGGGGGAGAATCGCGCTAGAACCGAGTTTGCCGTATTGCCCCATCTATAGTCGCCCGGACTCATCTGCGGAATCCGCCACCTTCGTTGCGCAATCGCATCCGGAGATCCTCGCCCTCGACACCCCGCACCTCCGCGCCGCGTCGGCGTAGGACGCGAATTCTCCGGTAGCCACCCGAGCCTCGATCTCTCGGGCGACCGCCGCGAACCAGAGCCGCCGCTCAGCCCGGGACCGCGGGGGCGCGAGGTCATTTAGGGGGTTGTCCTGGCGCGGCTTCCCGGCCGCCCGGCCCCAGTCGACTGCGACTTCCACCCTCACGGCACAACCTCCTGCGCGACCTCCGCGGCCAGGTCCTTGATGCCGGTCGGGTGGAAGGTGACGGCCAGGGTCCCGGCCGCCCCGTCGACCTCGACCCGCTCCACCAGCAGCTCGATGATCCTGGCCCGCTCGGCCGGGTAGAGGGGATCCCAGACGGGGGTGAACAGCCCCAGGGCCGCGGTCAGGTCGTCCTGGCAGAGGGCCGCGTCGGCCGCTGCAGCGCGCTCCTGGGCGATCTCAGCGAGCCGTGTGGCGAGCCGTGAGCCCTCGTCCTCCAGCTGGGCCAGGCGCAGGGAGACGGCGGCAGGGGCCACGTCCCCGCCAGCCAGGGCCTTCACCAGCCCGGCCTCCTCGGCCTTGGCCGCGTCGAGCTTCTTCCTAAGCGACTTCTCCTCGGCGGCCAGGGCAGTGTCCTGCTCCTTGGCCGTGCGCCTCACCTGCCGAAGTGTCTCCGCCTGCAGCTTCGGGTCCTGGCCGATCCCCCGGATCTGGTCGACCACGAGCTGCTCGAGTTTCTGGGCGGGCAGGCTGGGCCGCGGGCAGGTGTGCCAGCCGCGTTTTTGCGCTGATCCGCAAACGTAATAGCGATAAGTGATTGCGCCCTTCCTGGTGGCCGTAGTGACGTAGGCGGCATCGCACGCTTTGCATCGAACCAGCCCGCGCAGGAGCGCGCCGTACTTGTTCCGTGCCTTGTGCCGCCCGGTCGTCAGGTTGCCCGCCAGGATCTCCTGGACCTCGTCGAACAGTCGCTTGGGGACGATGCCGGGATGCTCGGCGGGGAAGTGGTGTCCCTTGTGGTTGACCATCCCGGCGTAGGTGACGTTGGCGAGGTGTCGGGCGAGGGTGGACTTCGAGAACGGTCCGCCGGTGTGGACCTTGCCCTTCCTGGTCACCCACGATTTCGTGGTCCAGCCCCGGCGCTGCAGCTCGGCCGCCACCTTGGAAAGCGAGCGGTGGGTCTGATAGAGGGAGAACATCTCCCGGACCATGGGCGCTTCGTCCTCGTTGACCACCAGCCTGCAGCCTTCAGGGGCGATGTCGTAGCCCAGGACGGGAATCCCGCCGGTCCATTTTCCGCGCTTGCGGGCGGCGATCGCTTTGTCCCTGGTCCTATCTCGGATAAGCTCCCTCTCATATTGGGCGAAGCTGAGCAGGATGTTCAGCATCAGCCGGCCGGTCGAGTCCGCCGTGTTGATCGGCTGGGTGACCGACACGAAGCTCACGCCGTGGGCGTCGAACACCTCGACCAGCCGGGAGAAGTCGAGCAGGGACCGGCTCAGGCGGTCGACCTTGTAGACCACCACGCAGTCGACCTGGCCGGCCGCGATGTCCGATAGGAGCCGATCCAGGGCCGGCCGCTCGAGGGTGCCGCCGCTGAAACCGCCGTCGTCGTAGCGGTCGGGCAGGCAGACCCAGCCCATGGCCTTCTGGCTGGTGACGTACGCCTCGCAGGATTCCCGCTGGGCGTCCAGGGTGTTGAACGCCTGTTGGAGCCCTTCCTCGGTGCTCTTGCGCGTGTAGGCGGCGCAGCGGACGGTCTTAGTCTTGACGGGCGCGATCATCGGTCTTGTCCTCGGGCTTCGTCAGCTTGGCCTCGACCAGAAGGGCGAGAAGGTCGTTTAGGCGCGTGAGCTGGCGCAGGCACTCAGGGATGGTCGCCTGAATCAGCTTTCTGCCCTCACGCGTTTGCCAGAATTGCGGGTCGTTGCTCATCGTCGTCCTCCTCTTGAATCGCCGAAAAAGAACCGAGGGCCTGACCAAATGGTCCCTGTGATGGCTGCCGCGATAGCCGAGAGGGATCTGTATGTTGCCCCAGCGTAGTCGAGGCGACCGTCTTCACGGACGCGGACGACATGCTCTTCGCCGCGATACATTTTTGAGATCGTCGTACCCGGTTTGAGCGCTCGTCGCTTAGGGGGTGAAGTCGGTTGCTTCTTCCGATTGTGGCGGGCGCCAGGGAACCAGCGCTCCGGCGGGAGCCCTTTCAGAAACTCGCGGTAGCGTTCGACCTTGGCTTCTTCCTCGGCTGTAAGCGGCGGCCGGTCATCCTGCAGCTGCCGCGCCAACCGCTTGATCAGGTGCTGCCGGTGCCGCTGCCGGGTCTCCTCGCCGAAGACCTCCTTCCAGCAGGCCTGCAGCTGCTCGACGGTCATGGTCTGCAGGGCGGTGACCTGGGCGGCGATGCTGGCCATCACTCGGCCTCGGCCGGCTTGTCGAGCCGGAAGAAGACGGGCCCGGACACCATGTACCCGGTGATGCGGCGGGCGACCGCCGAGATGCTCTTGAAGGTCTGGTCCTCGTACTCGAACCCTTCGTCGGTGATCCTCACTTCAATCGTCTTGCCCTTGAACTCCCTGGTCAGGATCGTTCCCACCGCAGGCAACCGGGGATCGCGCTCGACCGCCTTGCTCGTCGCCTTGGCGCGGGCTCTTTTAGGAGAAGTCTTCCGGGTCGTCTTCTTCCCGCCCCGGGTCTTCTTGGTCGTTGCCTTCTTCGTCGCCATGATCGGTCTCCTTTCAGCGGCTTCGCACGATTGTTACTTGGAACTCAGTTCCGTTGCTCATCCGCAGGACGAACCCGGCGTCGTGGGTCAACACCCCGGCTTCGGAGTAGCTGACGGCGTCGGACACGCAGACATCGTCGTCGGCAGGGGCGGCCAGGTACTCGGTCAGCGGATCGTCGCAGGTGGCCGCCAGCCCCTGCAGCGCTTCGGCGATCTCGTGGGCGGTCATCGGTGGGACCTCCCGGAAGCGCGCTCTCGGGCCGCGCAGGTTTCGCACTTGGGCGTCGCGCCCATCGCCGCCAGCTGGTCGAGGTCGGCCGCGCTCAGCCGCTCCCAGGTCCCCAACGGCGTCTGGAGGAGGCGGGAGCCGGGAGACCGCCGCAGCTCGGCCGCCGCGTAGGCACCGAAGTGGACCGGGCAGGCGATCGCGCCGCCGTCGTGGATGAAGAGGGTCGGGTTGATCATCGTTGCCATGTCTAACTCCTTTCTGCGGAACGGCTTGCCGCCGAATCCGCATGACATCTATGCCTCCGGGTCGGGCCGATAGCAAGGCAATTAGCTGCGGGACAAGGAGTTAGATTAGGCCGATGGTCTGGGCGGTTGGCGTATGGGCTGGACCGGGCGCGCAGGCGGAGATAGCCGGCCGCAAGGATCGCGGCGACGGCGATCAGGCGGTCGGAGCACCCGGGTTCTTCACGCGGGCTTTCGCAGCGTGGATCGGACGGCAGTGGACGCGGCATTGGTAGAGCAAGTCCTTCGTGGCCCGCTACGAAGTGAAGCGGGGCGGAGGTCCTCCTACCGCTCTATTACCGGGTTTGAGTCCGAAGTGGCGGTGATCTAATTGATTGCGTCCAGGATGCCGCGTGGGGCCGCCATCGCTGGGCTTCTCAGTTGCGGCGGTCAGTTGGGATGGGCTATAATACTGTCGCCGGACGGACCTGGACCTCAACAGAGGAGCTAATGAGATGTCTCGCGAGAATTGGATCAACCGGATCATCGATTCTTCTCAGTATTCCCCGAACACGTTTACTGGCGACAAAGACAAAGGGTTAGTCGGCGCGGTTACCCCGGAGTCCGCAGTCGTCAGTCCTTTCGCGCCGCAGACGGGTAACGGCAGGGCTACCGGCGAGAATCAGAAGCCCTGACCAGGTGAGCCGTCAGACATTCGAGATGCTCCCTCACATCCTGGCCGTGCCGGTCGCTGGTCCGAGTCTGGAATTGCACCGCCTCGTCGTCGAGAGCTACTTGGAATTCGGCGACTCAGGGGGCGTGACGGTCTGGTGGCGGCCGTGTTCCAGCCCGACACTTGCCGATCCTATCTACAAACGACTGCGAACCCCCAAGATGGTCCAGGAGGACCGCAAGAGCGCAGCGGACTACCGACGCCGGTGTAAAGAGGCAGGGGGAGAGGAAAACTACCAACGAGACTTCTATCATAGCCTCGCGAGTCAGCAGCACGTCGCGCGTGCCGACCGTCCCGCGGTTCTCCTGGTGCCAGCGCCCGACAATGGCGCAAGAGCAGTCCTGAAGATCACCCCAGCCGCATTCGAATCGGCAACGCGCCGCCGGGCGCTTGCAATCTTCTTGCAGCAAGAGTTGGGGGAAGACCGCATCCGCGAAGCCACGTTTGACGGTACGTTCAACGAAGCCAGCATGGCAACACTTCAGGAGCACGCCGACCGCGTTGCAGAGGCGATCTCAAAGTACATCGCAAACGACCGTGAGATTCCCGCCAGGACGTGGCGGTCCGCTATAGCCCAGAGCGGTCTCATCGACTATGTCGATCCTGAGAAGCATACAGTCGGTATCGCACGGCGCGAAAGAGGGTCACTCTTTCTGCAGACCATCACTTACGGCAACGACGATGGTGAAGTCGAATTCAAGCTGGAATATGGCGAAGTGACAAAGCAAATGGCCCTCATGTGGATGTTGCTGCTTGAATGGCGAGGTGGACTTCATTTCCGGAAAATCGTCGAATCGCTTTACGGTCAGGAGTATCGAGAGGCGTATTACAGTGAAAGCCGCGCCTTGATGACGCTTGTCACCAAGCGAGTGAGGACGCTGGTCCACGACATTCGGGAGAAGAAGTTGCGACCGCTCGGGATCAACCCGGAGATTCTCCCCAAGATTTCAAGGCCGAAGTCAACACGATCAGCGCTGCGCCTGCAGTTGCTGAACTTGGATCGCGACCAACTGGGCCACCTCAAGCGCCTGCCGAACTGGTAGCCAGATAGAACGTAGTTGACCGCCCACCACTCGCGAGTGTCGTGCTCGCACGGAGTGGTGGGTATTTTCATTTAGGACGACAGATGGGGGCTTTTCTAAGGCATTGATTATAAGAGATCTACCTCCGCCAGGGCGAAATCATGAAGCCTGGCTAATCAGCCAGTTCATGTGCCCGCATCGCGGGCCACCGCCCCTGCGGAGGTACCCCGCCAGGCTTTGCTCCCGGGGCGGCTCTTCTTGCCGAGAGGCATGGAGGAGTGGCCATGATTATCCACGAAGAGTTCAATTTCGCAAACAGAATCATCCGTCGCACGGCTGCCCGCATGATCGGTACGGCAGGCCTCGTCGAAGCCGACGTGCCCGATCTCCAGCAAGACCTCTGGCTCGAACTTCTGACCCGGCTCCCAAAGTACCGCGCCGACCGAGGCAACCCCCGGGCATTCATCACCCTCGTCGTCCGCAACCGGCGTGCGTCCATCATCGCCGAACGCTTGGCCAAGAAGCGGGGCAACGACAAACCCTGTCTCTCGCTTGACGCGGAGAAGGAGGACGCGAAGGGGAACTCCGTCCCTTTTCACGAGGTCCTGAGCGTTGACGACTACCTGGCCCGCACGCGCGGTATTCCTCGGTCACAGGAGGACCTCCGTGACCTGTGCCTGGACGTTCGGGCGCTGGTAAGCAGCCTGCAGCCCCGCGACCGCGTGGTCTGCCTCCTCCTGATCGATCAAGACGTGACCAATGTTGCCAGCAGCGTCGGCATACCGAGGCGGTCACTTAGGGATGTGATCTCCAGGCTCCGCCAGGACGCCGAAGAGCGGGGCCTGAAAGAATATTTCGGCATCGACCGCCGTTTGAGCCGCCGTTCCGGTAACTAGTCAATAGGGGCGCGGTGCGGCGTCACGGATGACCCGTGCCGCGCCTAGACCAGAAGGAGGAGCTGAGCATGACGCGAGACACATACGACTACCGATTCGAGCCGGAGACCGACATGACCCACGTCGAGGAAGTCTTGCTGCTGGCGACGATGGCGGCAGAAGGCCTGCACGGGCGTTCGCGGGTCCATCTCGACGCGGCGTTCCGGTGCGAGCCCGCGGCGTTCTCCGCGGAAGTGGAAGCGGGAACCGAGACCGGCGACGCGATTGCCAGGATCTTCACGGCACTGCTGGCCACGACCATCGGCGAGGCGGCATTCTCGGTGACCCGCTCGCGGAAGGGGCGGTGCGCATGATTGCACTACCTGCAACCGCGACCCGGGGTGGGCGCGCACCAACCGGCCCGTTCCAGCCGGCCGCCTCGTCGGACCGCCGCCTCAAGCTCCTCCTGTGGGGTGATTCGGGAGTTGGCAAGACTTCATTGGCCCTGCAGTTCCCGCATCCGGCCGTGATCGACCTCGAGGGCGGTACGGAACACTACGGCGACAGGTTCACCTTCGACGTGCTGAAGGCCACAACTGCCGACGAGATCATGGCGGCAGTCGATTGGCTGCTGGCCCATCCTCACGAGTTCCGAACGCTGGTGATCGACCCGATCACGGTCTACTGGGACGCGCTGCAGGCCAAGTGGTCGGAGATCTTTCTGCGGCGGAACAAGGGCAGCAAGGGCCATCACCTGGAGTTCTACTCCTTCCAGGCCCGCGACTGGATGACGATCAAGGCCGAATGGAAAGAGCTGGTCCGCAAGCTGATTGCTCTGGACATGAACGTCATCGTCACGGCCCGCCAAAAGGCGCTCTATGCCGACACCGGCTTCATGCGGTCGATCGGCGAGACATTTGATGGCGAGCGCACGCTCCCATACCTGTTCGACTCGATTCTCCGCCTCTACCGCGATGACAAGGGCCGCTACATGGCCGAGAACCTGAAGGACCGCTCGGGCAAGCTGCCACCCGGGCACTTCGAGGTGTCGTACGCCGCGCTCGCGGCCGCGCTGGGCGAAGAATCGCTCGGGCGGGCCGCTGTGCCGGTCCAAACCGCAACGCCCGATCAGCTGCGGACGCTCCACGACCTGGTCCAGGCCGCAGGCATCACGCCGGCCGTCTTGACCGAGCGCCTGGCCGCCTATGGGGCGACCCGCCTCGACGACCTCACCACCGAGAACGCCGCCCTGATCATCGGCAAGCTGCAGACGGCCGTCGCTGCCAAGGCGCCGGCTTCCACCCCCGTCCAGGAGGACGATCATGCCCAGAGTTGACTTCACCAACGTCAGCGATATCAACGACTTCTCGCCCGTTCCGGACGGCGAGTACCTCGTGCGGCTGACCGACATCGAGACTGACTCGACCCGCAGCGGGGACGAGATGTGGAAGCTCCGCCTGCAGGTCGAGGGTGGGGAACACGCCGGCCGGCTGCTCTTCGACAACCTGGTCTTCAGCGCGAAGGCCATGCCGCGGGTGAAGCTGATCTGCGCGAGCTTCGGCCTGGACGTGTCGGGCGTCCTCGACCTCGACCCGTCGATGCTGCTGGAGAAGCGGGCGCTGGTCAGCACCTACCAGGAGGAGTACGAGGACGACAAGGGCCAGGCGAAGGTCGCCAACCGCATCCCGTACGACGGCTACAGCCCCGTGCCGGGCGACGACAACGCGCCCCCGTTCTAGGCGGGCAGACCAGGACGGGTGGACGTGGACGGATACACGATCGCCATCGACACGCGCGAGCAGCGGCCCTACGAGTTCCCGGGGGCAGTGGTCATGACGCTGCCCACCGGGGACTACTCCCTAGTCGGACTGGAACACCGCGTCGCCATCGAGCGCAAGAGCAAGGCCGACGCGTACAGCAGCCTCGGGCAGGGGCGGGCGCGGTTCCGTCGGGAGCTGCAGCGCCTAGCTACGCTCGACTACGCCGCCATCGTGGTCGAGGACACGGTGCCTGGGTTCCTGCGCCGGCCATCGCACTCGAAGATGAACCCGCGGGCCGCGATAGGCTCGCTCCTGGCCTGGAGCGTCCGCTACAAGGTCCCGGTGTTCTTCGCCGGGGACCGGACTCACGCCCAGGCCCTGACCGGCAAGCTCCTGCAGATGTACGCCAAGTACCGAGCGGAGGTGTTCCATGACGACCTCCGTTGACGGATGGGTCGCCTGCAAGGAAGAGGTGCTGGCGAAGCTTCGGGAGGAGAACTTCGCCACGGTGTACGGGCAGCTGGAGAACGTGCGGCCCGGCAGCGATGGCTGGGTGACGGCGTGCTGCCCGCTGCACAACGACTCGAACCCATCGTTCTCCTACAACCCGGAAACAGGCCAGTGGTCGTGCTTCGCCGGCTGCGGCAAGGGCGACGTGTTCGGGTTCCTGCAGGAAGAGCGGGGAGAGTCGTTTAAGGAAGTGATGCTGTGGCTCTGCCAGGAGCTTGGCGTAGACCCACCGGGCAGCGGCAACGAGCGGCCCAAGACCTACGACTACACCGACGAGAACGGCAAGCTGCTGTTCCAGGTCGTGCGCAAGCCGGGCAAGAAGTGGGCGCAGAGGCGGCCGGGCAAGAACGGCGGCTGGGCGTGGAACGTGAAGGGAGTTCGCCGGGTCCTGTACCGGCTGCCCGAGCTGATCGCGCGGCCCGACGAGCCGGTCTACGTGGTCGAGGGGGAGAAGGACGCCGATCGGCTAGCGAGCATCGGACTCCTAGCCACGACCAATCCCGCCGGCGCGGGCAAGTGGCAAGACAAGTACGCCGACACCCTCTGTGGCCGTGACGTTGTCATCCTGCCGGACAACGACGACCCGGGCCGCAAGCACGCCGCGCAAGTCGCCAGGTCACTTAGGGGTGTAGCTAGGGCGGTCAAGATCGTCCCGCTCCCGGACCTGCCGGACAAGGGGGACGTGAGCGACTGGCTGGATTGGGGCGGCAGCCGTGAGGCGCTGGAAGCCCTGGTCGCAGCTGCCGAGCCTGTGGCCGAGGACGCGGACATCGACGAGCCGGTCAGCAGCAGGCCCACGATCGACACCACCGACCGTCCGCTCCGGGACATCTTCGACGACGCCTGGGCGGCGGTCCTGGCCGCGAACGACCCGCCCCAGCTGTTCACCTCGTCGGGCTGCCTGGCTCGCCTGCACGACTCGGGCCGAGGCCTGCAGATCGAGTTCATGAACAAGGAGGCGACCGTCAGCCACCTGGCGCGGGTAGCCGACTGGACCCGCATTCGCCGGGACGCCGTCGTCCACGTCAAGCCCACGAAAGAGGCGGCCGACGACCTGCTGGTCAACCCGCACCCGGACCTGCCGCCGCTCGAGGCCGTGATCACCACCCCGGTGTTCGACGCCGGCTGGCGCCTGATCGACGAGCCGGGCTACCACCCCGGTAGCCGGCTCTGGCTGGACCGGGAGCCGGGCACCGATCCGGTCACAGTACCCCGGCAGCCGAACGACGCGGAGTTCGCGGCGGCCCGGTCGTTGATCATCGATGACCTCCTGGTCGACTTCCCGTTCGCCGCCGACTCCGACCGGGCCCACGCCGTGGCCGCCCTGCTGCTGCCGTTTGCCCGGCGCATGTTCGATGGCCCGACCCCGATCCACCTGATCGAGGCCCCGACCCCCGGCTCGGGCAAGTCCCTGCTGGCTGAGCTGGTCTCGCTTGTCGCCATGGGCGGGGCACCGGGCTGCACGACCCTGACCACCAACGAGGAAGAGAACCGCAAGAAGCTGACCGCCATCCTGGCCCGCGGCGGCCCCATCATCTCGATCGACAACGTCAAGGACGGCCTCTGGTCGGCCCAGGTCGCGGCGGCCGTGACCTCGGGCGTATGGGAGGACCGCATCCTGGGCAAGACCCAGATGGTCAGCTACCCCATCCGCGCGCTTTGGCTCGTTTCGTCCAACAACCCGCGCCTGTCGATGGAGATCGCCCGCCGCTGCGTGCGCATCCGCATCGAGCCTGTCGAGGAGAAGCCCTGGAAGCGGTCGGGGTTCAAGCACGATCCCATCCGCGAGTGGGTCCGGCAGAACCGCCCGGCCCTTGTCCAGGCGCTGCTGACGGTGATCCAGCACTGGATCTGCGCCGGCGGCCCGCACAGCGACCAGACCATGGGTTCGTTCGAGTCCTGGTCCCGGGTCATCGGCGGGATGCTCCAGCACCTCGGGCTGCCCGGGTTTCTGTGCGGTCTGGACGAGTTGTACGAGGCGGCGGACAACGAGTCCGGCGAGTGGAGTGCGTTCGTCGCCGCGTGGTGGGACACGTACCACGACATCCCGAAGTCCGCCGTCGAGCTGCTCCAACTCGCCAAGGACCGGCAGCTCGTCACGTTCGCCTTCGCGGCGCGATCCGATCACACCGAGCGCGTCAGATTCGGCAAGTCACTTAGTGGCCTAAGGGGCCGGCGCTTCGGCGACCAGCAGGTCGTCATGGCGACGGACACGCACCGGAAGATCCAGGTCTACCGCCTGGTGCCGGTCCAAGAGGAGTTACTGTCGTGAAAGAAAACCGTCATTTAGGAAAAAAGTGCGGGGTCTCTGCGGGGTCTGTGCGGGGTTCAAAATCGGGCAACCCCGCAAGAAAAGCCCAAGGGCCACAAGGCGTTGGAGCATTTGCGGGGTGTAGCGGGGTGTCCTCTATACCCCATGACGCGCGCGCGCGCGCACGCACGCGTACATATAAGGCAGCAACCCCGGCCGACACCCCGCAACACCCCGCAACGGCCCATAACACCCTAAATGACAATCGGTTAACCTGCGGGGTCTGCCCTCCTGGCAACCCCGCAAACACCCCGCAGAGACCCCGCAGACACCCCGCAAGCAGCCTGGCGACGGTGCTCGTCGTTCTCGCCGTGCTGGCCGTGCTCACCGTTCTCACCTTCCCCCTGGAGGCACTCTGACATGGCGACCGATCTAAACATCCAGGTGATGGCCCTAAGCGACCTCGAGCCGGCCCCGTACAACCCGCGGGAGATTTCGGCGACGGCGTTGGCCGGGCTGCGGAACTCGGTCGAGCGGTTTGGGCTCGTGGAGCCTGTGGTGTGGAATCGCCGCACCGGCCGCGTCGTGGGCGGGCATCAGCGGCTCAAGGTGCTGCAGGGGATGGGCGTGGCCGACACCCAGGTCGTCGTCGTCGACCTGGACGAGACCGAGGAGAAGGCGCTCAACATCGCCTTGAACTCCCCGTCGATCGCTGGCGAGTTCACCGCGGACCTGCACAAGCTTCTCGCAGAAATCGACGCGGCCATGCCCGAGCTAAGCGACCTGCTCCGCTTCGACGACCTGGCCGAACAGACGAGGGCGCTGCTCGCTGGCCTGAAGCCCAACGAGGGCGCCACCGATCCCGACGAGGTCCCCGAGGCCCCCGCGATCCCGATCACCCAGCCCGGCGACCTCTGGGTGCTCGGCCGCCACCGGCTCGTCTGCGGCGACAGCGGCGATCCGGCTGTCCTCGAGCTGCTGATGGACGGGCAGAAGGCGCAGCTCTACGCCACCGATCCGCCCTACGGCGTGGGGTACGACGGCACGGCCCATCCGCAGAACCAGCGGGACAAGGACCGCGGCCGCGCGCCTGGCAGCCAGAATCGGGACTGGAGCGCCGACTATCACGACCACGACGCATGGGACCATTTCGACGACCGAGAGCAGTTCGAGGGATTCCTGGAGCGGGTGTTCCTCAACGCCAAGTCGTTCGTCGACCAGGACGCGGCCTGGTACTGCTGGCACGCGAGCGCCACGGCCAGCAGCTTCCTCCGCGCCTGGGAGGTCACCGGCGTCCGCTACCACCAAACGATCACGTGGGTGAAGCCGACATTCGTATTGGGCTTCGCCATGTGGAACTACCGCACCGAGCCCTGCCTGATGGGCTGGCAGCAGGGCCACAAGCCGGCCGCTCTGCCGGTCCCAGACGAGCACTCCAACTGCTGGGAGGTGGACTGGGAGGGCAAGGCGCGCTGCACCGATGGCCAGCATCCGACCCAGAAGCCGGTGCGGCTGTTCGAGCTGCCCATGCTCAAGCACACGCGCCCGGGCGCCATCTGCCTGGAGACGTTCGCGGGCAGCGGCTCCCAAGTCATCGCCGCCGAGCGCCTGGACCGCCGCTGCTTCGCCGCCGAACGCATGCCCCAGTTCTGCGACGTGATCGTCAAGCGGTGGGAGCAGTACACCGGGCAGACGGCCATCAGGGTGCCTGCCGGGGAGGAGCGCTGACATGGCCTACGGACGCGACATCATGCTCCAGGCGAAGGCGCTCTGGATCTGCGGGGCTGGTACCGACGCCCAGATCGCCGAGCGGCTCGGGATCAAACGGGCCGAGACCATCGGCGAGTGGCGCCGCAACGAGGGCTGGGAGATCGAGCGGCAGCACGTCCAGAGGATCACCGACGAGCGGGTTGCCCAGGCCGTGGCCGAAACCATCACCGAGATGAATGCCCGGCACCTGAAGGAGTACCAGCTGCTGCAGAGCAAGGGCGTTCAGGGCCTAAAAGACCTCACGCCGAAGACGGCAGGCGAGGCCATGTCCCTGGTCGACGTGGGCATCCGCGGCGAGCGCCTGGTGCGCGGCGAGCCGACCGAGGTCCGGGAGGTCCGCGCGCTGATGCAGGCCAACGTCCAGGTGCTGGAGATCGTGGTCGCGGACGTGATCAAGGCCCTGATCGAGGCCGGCCGGATGGACAAGCGGCTGGCGAAGGCGTTCGCGGACGAGTTCGCCCAGAAGGTCAATGCGGCGCCCTTCCGGTTCACGGTGGAGGGCTGAAGCATGAACCGTGGAAGCCTAAGCGGTAGCGTCATTTACGGAGCCGGCGCAAGTTGCAGAAATGAACACCATTTGCCTAATCGGCCGGCCGCTGAGTGTGTCCGTTTGGACACGGATATTCCCCGGAGGTCGCATACTAGGAAATATATGACCCTAAACGACTTACGGCGCTCCGGCGGCGGTTCTGGCCTCTGCCAGCCGCCTGGGATCGACCTGGGCGTAGATCTCGGCCGTCGTCACGTGGGCGTGCCGCAGCGCCACCTGGACGAGCCTCAGGTCACCGGTCGCGTTGTACAGCCGGGTCGCGAACGTGTGCCGAAGCGTATGGGGCGTAATGCGTTTACGGATTCCCGCCTCCTGACAACGCAGGGCGACGATGCGCTGGACTTGCCGGGTGGACAGCCGCCGGTCTGTCCCAGTGCGGAAGAGCGCGTGTCCCGGTGGGACACTGGCGGCGAGGGGTCGCAGCATTCCGAGCAGCTGGTCACCTGCCGTTACGGTCTCCGGTTCGCCGCCCTTGGGGCTGCGCAGCGTCACCCTGCCCGTGTCCCAGTCGATGTCCCGGCAGTCGAGGTTGGTCGTCTCCCCGAGGCGACAGCCGGTGGACAGCATGAACGCGAGCAGTGCGCGGTCCCGGTGGGCCTGGCTCCCGGCGAAATCATACCTGAGCAGCCGGTCGATCTCGGTCGTGCTGAGCACGTCGGGCGGAGCGGCTCTGTGCCGTCGGCATTTGAGGATCGCGGTCGGGTTCCTGTCCACGAGCCACCGTGCGGCCCCCCAGGCGAACAGGGCCTTCAGGCTGACCCGGTAGCGGTTGATGGTGGCCTTGGACCTTTGCGTTCCGCACAGGGCATTCTGGACGCTCTGGGAGGCCATGAAGGCGGTGAGCGTGGCGGGCGTGATCTCGGTAATGTTCAGGTCCCCGACAAACCGTGTGAAAACCGTCAAATCGCGCCGGTAAGCGGCCACGGTATGGTGGGAGCGGTGGTCGGCGGTAAGGTCAGTCAGAAACTGCTCTACAGCTTCGTCTACGCGCATGGCGTCCTCCTTCGATCGTGCTGGTGGTTGCTGGTCATGGTTCATACAGGCGTGGGGGCGGGTTCCTAGCAAGGCATATCTGACGTTGGGGCAGTCGTTTAGGGGCGATAGCAAGGCGATAGGGGCGGGCCATGACCGACATCCGCTACAAGACCATCCACGCCGAGGACGGCGGCGACGACCTCCACGTCCTGACCTCGCCCCATTCGCTGATGGACAAGGTCGGGCTGGGCGCTGACCCCACCGACTTCGGCCTGCCCGACCTACTGGAGGACGGCCTGAGCCGCGACGAGCAGGACCGCCGCCTGCTCTCCTGCATCGGCGACCACCTCTTCATCCTAAAAGACGGCCGCAAGCTCCCGATCGTCGTGATCCCGCCCATGCTCGAGTTCCTGAGCGACCTGTTCTACGAGCGCGTGCAGCAGGCCATCTTGTGGAAGCCCCGAGGCGGTGGTGGCTCGCTGGCCGCCGCCATCCTGATCTGGCTGATGATGGTGTACCGGAACAAGTCGTTCATCGACATGGCCGGGTCGGGCGAACAGGCGAAGCGGGTCTACGAGTACACGACCCAGTTCTGGTTCTGTGTGCCCGGGCTGGCCGAGGCCCTCTTGGAGAAGGACCCGCTCCAATCGCTCACCCAATTGAAAAACGGCGTCAGCCTGTCCTGCGTCCCCGCCAGCGAGAAGGCCGCCCGCGGCAAGCACACGCCCGGGTTCGTGGCCGACGAGAGCTGCCAGGAGGACCCGCGGATTGGGCGTGTCCTGCAGGCCGCCGTCCAGGGCGTGCTGTCCGAGCCCAACTTCACCATCGTCCTGCTCTCGACGTTCCACGTCCCGTTCGGGTTCTTCCAGGAGGCCTGGGACATGGCCCAGGAGCGCGGGTTCGCGCGGTACAGGTGGAACGTGTACGACTGCATGGCCAGGTGCCAGGTCGGCCTCGAGGACGCTACGCCCGGCGATCCCGACGCCCTCTCCTACTGCCGCCAGTCCTGCCCCCTGACCGACGTGGTCCCCGACTACAATGCCGACGGCGAGCAGACCGGCGAGCACTTCGACGGCTGCAATGGGAGGGCCCGCCACACGGCCGGCCACCTTAGCCGGGACAACGTGCTCAAGGCCAAGATGCTCAACCGCGGGACCGACGTTTGGGAGGTCGAACACGAATGCAAGCGGCCCAAGGCGTCGGGGATGATCTATGACCCGGAAAAGGTCCAGGCGGCTGTTACACCCCTAAGTGACATCGTCCGGCCGACTGGCTCGGTCAGGCGCGCCGTGGGCATCGACTGGGGCCGGTTCGCCGTGGCCGTCCTGGCCGAGCGCGCGGGCGACCATGTCGTCATCCCCGAGGCCCGCATCTTCGATTCGAGGCCCGCGGCCGAGTTGATCGCCTACCTGGACGACCTGCGCCGCCGGGTCGGCGACTTCATGGTCTACGCCGATGCCGAGAACGCGTACGGCAACCTCGACTGCAGGAACGCCGGGTTCGAGACCGTCCCGGTCCCGTTCAACAAGCGCAAGGACGAGGGGATCGAGAATCTCACGAGGTACTTTGAACATGGCAAGATCAAGATCGCGGACGACGGTCATCTGCAGGTCGTGGTCCGCCAGCTCCTGCGCTTCCACCGCGACGAGAGCGGCCGGATCGTCAAGAAGGACGACCACGGGCCCGACGCCCTGATGTGCGCCCTGCTGCCGTTCCCGTTCGTGGACGAGTTCGACTCGGCGATCAGCCAGCTCCTGTCCACCGGCGACCGCGAGCGCCTCAAAATCACCAACAAGCTGCTCGACGCCTGCATCAGGGACTACAAGTACGGCGTGGTGCCGCCGAAGCGACAGTGCTCGATGGGCGTGTCGATGGGCACGTCGTCGTTCTACGTGGTGATCTCGGAGATCGACGAGGACGGCGAGCGGGGCCGTCACGTGCGCAAGGCCCACTTCATCGGCCGGGTGAAGGACTTCGACGACCTCGACTGGCTGATGGAGAAGTACGACGTGCTCGGTTGCATCATCTCCGCCCAGCCCGAGCCCCACCTGGTCCAGCGCTGGCGCAAGGAGCCGCACCACGGCCACGTGTACATCGCTGACCTCCTAAATGACGGGGCGTCCAAGCCCGACTGGCCGAAGTGGACGGGTACGGTGACCGTCGACCGCACGTTTCTACTCAATTCCGCCTACGACGAGATCAGAGAAGGCCGGTGGTGGCTGCCCGCTCAAGCCGCCTCCATCGACAACGGCGAGTTCTACGCCCAGGTCAAGGCCCCGAGCCGAGTCCGGGATCTCACATCAGGTGACTTGAAATACCGCTGGACCGAGACCGGCGCGCTTGATTTCTACCGCTACGCTCACGCGTTTGACCACCTCTACGGGGCGTTTAGGCGGCGGATCGGGGTGGTGGAGTACATCTGATAGGGGGAAGGGAAGCTCGGACGCCAGCTGGCCCGTGTCCATAGAAACGCCGGCCATCGCTTCCCAACGACGACCGGCGGCCCGGGGCCGGGGGATTGGTTCCACAACCCTCAGGGATGTAACGCAGAAGAGAAGATCAAAAAATAGGAGCACGGCGTATCTTATATTCCCACAGTAGCTTAGCCTAGCCGCAGGGTGGAGATGGAAGAATTCTTTCAAATCCCGTGCAACCAATTCAACATACCTGCATTGTCATAGCACAGGGGCGTCTCGGGCGAACGGAGCTAAGCCACTGGCGGTGCCAGCAGCGAGCGGACGGCGGGGAACCGCAGCTGTCCGTTCCTGCCGGTGGATGGGAGGATGAATGATCGGGGCTGTGCCTGACAATGGCTGACGATCGTCGTCAGAAGTAGATGAGGCAAGGCCGCTAGGGTGAGCCGGGTCGCTGCGCGATATGGGAACGGGGACTTCGATTGAAACTCGACGTGCAAGCGGGTTCTGGCGATTACCTGGCTACTTCGGGGGCGCGGTATATTCGACGTAAGACTGTGCGCGTCTCAATATCTGCCGTAGTATGGGACCAAACAGTCGCGCCAATCTCTGTGGCAATCGGGGGGATTGTGTCAAGTGGCTAATCGTGAGAGAAGCAACAAAGCTGATGATCACTACACGTCGGGGACAATAGACCATATGGCAGCATCGCGCGTCGATCGACGTGGTTTGCCGTCCAAATTGACTTCACGATGGGATTCACCGTGGCACGGCAACCGCGGCAATTCCCGGTGCCGTCGTGAACGGGTTCTCTGGTGTGCGTGGATCGTAGCTATTCTTGCGTGGTGTGGCGGGTGTCAAAATAGCCCTGTCGCGCCCAATCCTTCGGACATCGAGAACTGCCTATGGCTGTGGCGGAGCCCGACACCGCAGGGCAATTACTTGACGCGGGTCGCAATGCGGGATGCTCAATTCGGGCTGGCCGTCGGCTATTCTGGAGCGATTATCCGCACGCGAGACGGCGGTACGACGTGGGCCGCGGTGGAGTCCGGCAGCAATTCAACGCTATGGGGGGTCGGCATTGCGGAGTCCGGAACGGCCATTGCGGTGGGGCGAGATGGCACGATTCTATTGTCCACGGACCAGGGCAGATCTTGGCGTATCCAAGATACTGGCACCAATGAGACCCTCTTATGGGTCTCGTTTGCCGATGACCATACCGCGCTGGTGGTTGGCGATGCAGGGACGATCCTCAAATCCTCCGATGCGGGACGCACTTGGACACGGATCGACGGCGGTACGCTGGCAACCCTCGAATCCGTAGCGTTCTTCAGCAGGACCGATGGTCTGATCATCGGCGAATCGGGAATAATCCTCGTTACACGCGACGGTGGCGATTCCTGGACACGTGGAGAGTCCGGAACGAACCAGTGGCTCTTCGGCCTTTCATTGGTCGGGGACAACCTGGCATACGCGGCCGGCTGGGACGGGACCGTACTGAGGTCGGCTGACGGGGGTGCCACGTGGCTTCCCCAAGCAAGCAATACCGGCAGCATATTGTACGCGATTGCGTTTGTGGACGCCATGGATGGCATCGCCGCGGGAAACGACAATACCGTACTGCGGACTACGGACGCGGGACTGCATTGGGAGTCGAGCACGGTCGGGATCGGCTATGAGGTTGTCTCCCTGGTTCGCATCGGCCGAGACCACGCGCTTGCCACATGTGGTGGAGGTATTATCAAGACCACGGATCGAGGTGGCAGCTGGCACGAAGTCGTCTATACCGGCCGTGACAGATTAGCGAGTGTATCCATTGGGCCCCAGGGGAGTGGCTATGCCGTCGGACTGGACGGGCTTGTGCTAGCGACCCGCGATGGTGGGCGCCAGTGGGCGACGCTGAACCTTCCTCATGACGAACACCTTTTTAGTGTATGTACCCTTACAGACGAAGTGGCGATCATCGTCGGAGCTGACGGACTTGTCTTATGCACTGATGACAGCGGAGGCACATGGAACGGGCTAGACGCCGGTACAGTCGGCGATATCTATGGTGCATTCTTCATGGACCGAGCTACAGGTTGGGTAGTTGGGGCAGATGGACTTGTACGAAGGACGCGCGATGGCGGCCTGAGTTGGGATGCGCAAGACGTTGACGCCTGGCGAAATATGTTCTCTATATCATTTGCTACGCGCGACAGCGGCGTGGCTGTGGGGGATTTCGGAGGTATCTACCGGACATCCGACGGTGGTGAAACCTGGAAGCAGGCAAATTCTGGTACAGTCCTACCGATAGAATCCATCCACATGATCAGCGCGCGTATCGGATGGGCCGTAGGTAGCAGTGGAATTGGCCTCCAGACGCTGGACGGTGGCGAGTCGTGGGAGCGGCGCGACCTTGGGGTCGATACGGATCTCGTTGAAGTGTCGTTTGCGGGGCCGATGCGCGGTGTAGTGGTCGGTGTGGGTGGCCATGTATTAGTTACCAGGGACGGGGGTACGTCTTGGACTCGGGCGAGCGTCGGCACTAGGAATTCGCTCTATGGGGCGTATGTGGACGCGGATGGAGGATGTGTAGTCGTCGGAGATCGAATGTCGATTCTGCAATGTTTGAATTTAGGGAGTTGTGTTCCATAGGTATATCTTCAGGCTAAGCGCAAAGGGGGATTAGAAATGTTGACGCAAACTTCGTTCTGCGCAGAGTTGGGTGACGCCGATCGGAAAGGGCCGCGGGCGAGGTACAAGGTAGCAGTGCCGGTAGTCGTCGGCATTCTCCTTGCGCTCTCGGTGGCGAGCCAGAGCGGGTTGGTCCGCGCGGAAGCCCCGTTCTACCCGATTACTGCCCATGTTGTCCGCGAGCGGGACGGAGTGCCTATGGCTAGCACGATTGTGTCCGTGCGAGACATCGACACAAATACGCCGTACGATTTTACGACTGATGCGAATGGGGAAGTGGTAATGAACTTCCCTGTAGGCTCTAACTTACAAGTCTTTCCTTCAATGGGAATCGTTAATTATCATCCGTGGAATCCAATGGTGCGGGCTACACCAACCGTCGCGACGGTCAGCAACCTCTCCGCTCCGGTAAATGTAGAGTTCGAGATCAAGCCGGGGGTGCTTGTTACGGTTTCGGCACCTAATTCGGGTCCGTCGTTCGAGGGTGTAGAAGTGTTTGCGGGATACCCCATATTTCAGGTGGTCGCGACGTTCCCGAGGTATGGGTACCAAGTGTGGTTCTATCCTGATGATTACGATAGTGGTTTCGGGAGCGTCATGGCGCTCTCTGGGTATGTGGCGCTTCGCGACGGGAACCCGTTTACTGTCATAGTGCCGCAAGCACTAGGGGACTATATACAGTATGACTGCACTAATGTTTACATTGATGGCAATGGCCCGGTGTATCCTATGATGCAGCACATTGAGCCCGTCACGGATTCTGCGGCGGAGTACACCCCAACTTTGCAAAAGCTTCCTGATCAGGCCGCCTGTTCCAGCCCCCGCATGATCCGATCGTAGTCCGCCTGCACCGCCTCGTTCCTGCTCATCGTCAGCGTCAGCGCTCCGTCCGGACGGTGGAGCCGGCCGGCCCGCCTGATCGTCCTGTTGCGCACCGTCTCCAGCTTCTCGAACAGCCACAGCGCCGCACGTTTGGGGTTCGTCCCCCGGCGGCGCGGGGCCGTCCGCATCTGAAGCTCGCGGGTCACGTTGTGCGCCGTCAGCGAGGCCAGCATGTAGAACTGGTTGCCGGCCCAGCTGCGGGTCGGCACGTAGTCCATCATCGCCGACTCCTTCGCCTCCCCGATGATCCCTTCCTGGCTGCCGCGGCCATGATGGTACAGCATCACCGACTTCGCCGAGCACCGCTTGTTCGTCATGATCACCTTGTAGGTGTGCTCCGCGCTCCGCGGCTCGAACAGGTCCAACTGCAGCGGACCGGACCGTCGCCGCGGCGATCGCTGCCTCACGAAGACGCACCGCACCGCCTGCAGCCAGTCCTTCGGCTTCCACACCGCCTCGAAGCAGGACCAGACCTCGTCGATCCGGCGCCAACGCTCCCGCTGCTCGATCATCCCCTTCAGCTCCGGCAACCGCTCGAACGGGACGCTGATCGTGTACTCGACCTG
>JACZKN010000585.1 GCA_014859985.1 Candidatus Krumholzibacteriia bacterium
GCGCGGCCTGGGCCGGGCGGCCGGGTCCGCTGCCCGTGTTGCCGCAGGCGGCGGCGACCGTCGCCAGGTGGCTGGTCAGTTCGAGGCTGCTTTGGCGCAGGTCCCGGATGGCCTGCTGCCCGGCGGCGCTGAACACGGAGAACTCGCCGGCCGACAGGTCGGCCAGCGGCATGCCCACCTGCAGCCAGATGGCCGAGGCGCCGGCCAGGGCCCGCCGCGCCTCGTCGCCGCGCACGGGACCGATGCGCACGGAACTACCGTCGGCGGCAGCCACGGCGCCGCCGCGCACCAGGGCTTCCTGCGCCCGGTCGAAGTCCAGCACGGTGCGGCCCAGGGCCGCCCGGGCGGCGTTGACCGCGGCGAAGTCCTCGGCTGCGACCAGTGCGGCGAGCTGCCGGTCCAGGTCCGCCACCCGTCCCTGCTGCTGCAGGGCCAGGGCCGCGGCGCCCGTGTCCCCGCGGCCGGGGTTCCAGGTGACGGCGACGGCGATCAGCGCCAGGGCGCTCAGGAGCCCCAGGGCACCGGTCGTCTTGGTCAGCAACTGCCGCGTGGACATGCACTTCCTCCGGTCGAGGCCATATTGCGGTGCAGGCCCCCGGACCGCCGGCGGGGCCGGGCGCGGGGTACTCCGTTCCTTTATCGGAAGGGATCGGGGGCGGTTTACCCTTATCCGGCAAAGGATTCCGGTGCGCGGGAGCCGCCCGGGGCGTATCTTCGTGCGGTTGCCGAACGACCCCGACTCCACCCAACCGGGAGTGTGACGTGATGCTGCTGCTGCGCCGTGCCGCCTTCCTTGTGCCGATCCTGCTGATGATTGTCCTGGCCGCCTGCTCCGGCTCCGGCTACGGCGGCAAGGCCGAGACCGCCCCGCCGCCCGTGCAGAAGATCGCCGTCAAGTCCCTGGACGACCTGCCGGTGCACACCTACCCCCTGCAGGGCACCGTGGGCGAGATGTTCGCCGATCCGGCGCAGATGGCCCGCCTTAAGGACGCCTACCGCGCCGACCTGGAAAAGGACCTGGCCACCTACGACATCACCGATGCGGCCACCCTGCAGGGCAAGTACGGCTCCCTGGGCCTGATCGCCCTGATGGACGGCCGGGACCAGGACGCCCTCGTCTGGTTCGACCGGGTGCGGGACCTGGAGGACAAGGAGTCGGCCCGGCTGATGAACGCCCTGACCAACCGGGCGCTGATCGCCGCCCGGGCCCAGGCCGGGCCCGGCGCCGACCAGGCGGCGGTGGCCGCGGCCTTCGCGGGCGAGTTGGCCGCGCGGGTGGACGCCATGCCCTGGGCCGTGGTCCAGGACGCCGTCAAGAGCGCCAAGGGCCGCGCCGAGTTCCTCTCGGAGAACCTGCTGACCGGCATGATCGACTCGCGCATCGCGCCCGCCGCCGCGGCCATGGGCTCGCTCTCGAGCGACCTGGCGGGCCAGCTGCTGGGCATGCGCCACACCGTCGACAGCGTGCTGCCGCTGAACCCCGTCGTGGCCGAGGTCTACGGCCGCGCCATCGAGCGGAACCAGGTGGAGAAGGTGGACATCTGGGACGCCCGGGAAGTCACCCTGGCGCCGGGCCTGGACCACGCGCCGGTGGTGGTCGGCATCTGGGATTCGGGCGTGGACACCGAGGCCTTCGCCGGGCAGGTGTGGGTCAACCCCGGCGAGCAGCTCGACGGCGTCGACAACGACGGCAACGGCTTCGTGGACGACCGCCACGGCATCGCCTTCGACCTGGACGGGCAGGCCAGCCTCCACCTGCTGCACCCGCTGGGCGACCAGGAGGGCAAGCTGGAGCAGGTCACCACCTCGATGCAGGGCTTCACCGACCTGACCAGCGCCATCGACAGCGAGGCCGCCTCGGCGGTGCGCAAGCAGCTGTCCACCATGCCGCCCGGCGAGGTGGGCGACTACCTGACGTCGCTCAGCTTCGGCGGCCTCTACATGCACGGCACCCACGTGGCAGGCATCGCCCTGCGCGGCAACCCGTACGCCCGCATCCTGACCGCCCGCATCACCTTCGACTACCACCAGACGCCCCAGGCCATGACCCTGGAGACCGCCCGCCGCATGGCCGACGGCTACGTCAGGACGGCGCGGTATTTCCGCGACGCCGGCGTGCGCTGCGTGAACATGAGCTGGGGCTGGACCTTCAAGGAGATCGAGGGCGGCCTCGAGGCCAACGGCGTGGGCAAGGACGCCGAGGAGCGGGCGGCCATGGCGCGCGAGATGATCACCATCCTGGGCGACGGCCTGAAGCAGGCCATGACCGATTCGCCGGACATCCTCTTCGTCACCGCCGCGGGCAACGAGGACAACGACGTGGAGTTCGACGTCGTGATCCCCAGCAGCTTCGACCTGCCCAACCTGATGGTGATCGGCGCGGTGGACCAGGCCGGCGACCCCACGAGCTTCACCAGCGGCGGCCGCCTGGTCCGGATCTACGCCAACGGCTTCCAGGTCGAGAGCACCGTGCCCGGCGGCGGCACCATGAAGATGTCGGGCACCTCGATGGCCTCGCCCAACGTCGTGAACCTGGCGGCCAAGCTGTTCACCGTCGAGCCGGCGCTCTCGGCGGCGCGGACGCGGGAGCTGATCGAGCAGGGAGCGGATCCGAACCCCAAGCATCCGGAGATCATGCTGGTCAACCCGCGGAAGTCGGTGGAGCTGCTCGGCGGGTAGGCTGCGCCGGGAAGATCGTCATGACGGGCCGGTCGCCGCGGCGGCCGGCCTGTTGCTTTTGCCCGCCGGGCGGCGTAGGATCATTGGCGGCGATCAGCAACGGTTCTGGAGAACGTATGATCCGCGCATATCCGGCCCTCCTTGCGGTCGTCCTGGGGACTTCCGCCGCCGCCGCCGTCGAATTCACCGATCACGTCAGCATCGACCAGCACCAGTGCTTCGACAGCGCGCAGCTCGGGGACGAGTCCCTGGTGCTCGCGAGCGACGGCCTGTGGCTGGTGGACTGGGCTCAGCCGTCGGGCCTGCGCGAGCGCTGCCTGGTGCGGCGCTCCCTGCCGGCGGGGTCGCTGCACGCCTGGGGCGACTCCCTCGTCGCCCTGGCCCCGGCCGGCGAGGGCGGGCACCTGGTCGTCCATCTGGGCGCGGGGGGCGAGCCCGTGGTCGAGGAGATCGCCGATCCGGACTGGCTGCCGGTGCAGGCCTGGTTCGGCGGGCGGCCGTGGTTCCTGCAGCCCCGGGACGGGCACGACCTGCGGCTGCTGCCGGCGCTGGGCGCGGGCGGGGACACGCTGACGGTGCCGGAAAGCGCGGGGTTCGACAGCCACCTGGTTGCCGCGGCGCGGCAGCGGCTGGTCCTGGGGCTCGAGTACCACGGCTGGGGAGCGGCCATCCGGGCCTGGGACATGAGCGATCCCGAGCACCCGGTCGCCGGGGTGCAGACCGAGGTCGCCACTTTCCTGGCGGAGATGATCGTCCACGAGGACGTGGCCTACCTGGCCACCGACTACCTGCAGGTCTGGGACGTGACGGACGTCGCCGCGCCGGTGCATCTGGCCGACTTCGGGCCCGCCGGGTACAACCGCCACCTTCACATCGGCCCGGGGCCGCGGCTCACGTCCTGGTTCAGCCATGATTTCGTGCGCGTGATCGACATCGCCGACCCGGCGGCCCCGCGCAACGTCGTCATCCACACCCTGAGCGCCGCCCTGTCTCCTGACGTGGGCGGCATCGCGCCGGAGGCGGACCGCGTGCTCGTGCGCCAGGGCAGCGGCGTCCGGGCGGTCAGGCTGCCCGCGGCGCCCGGAGGGCTGGTGAGGGAGTTGGGCTGGGCCTGGCCGATCCTCGACAGCCCCATCCCGCCCCGGATGGCCACCGACGGGCGCCACGTCTGGATCCAGCGCGGCGAACGGCTGGTGGCCGACCTGCAGACCGGCAGCCTCGTGCCCTGCGTCGACCTGGAGTTGCCCGCCGAGGCTGCAGTCCCGAGGTTCCTGGCCGCCCACCGAGGCCATCTGCTGACCGTGCGCGCCGACGGCTCCCTGGTCTGCGAGGACGCCGCCGACCCGGCCCGGCCGGCCCTGCTCTGGCGGTTCGCCCCCGCGGTCCGGATCGCCGAGGCGGTGCTGCGGGGCGATGACCTCGCGGTGCGGTTCGGCGAGACGGTCCGGGTCTTCGACGTCTCGTCGCCGGCGGACCAGCGCGTCCGGGGCGAGGTCGCCATTCCCACGGCCGACATCACGCGGATGGCCCTGGCAGACAGCGTGCTGTTCGTCGCCCAGGCCTGGAGCAGCGGGGACTACATCTACAACCCGTGGCGCGAGACCACCCTGCGTGTCTTCGTCGCGGAACCCGACGCCGGGATCCGGGACGTGGCCGTCGTGCCGGTTCCCGTCCTTCATCCCAGCGACCAGGAACTGGCCCTGGCATCGGTCCTGGCGGTCGGCACCGACGTCTACGTCTACCGTGCAGGCACCGATTTCCACGGGTACTCCAGGTGCCAGGCGGTCCGGCTCGACCTGGGCGACCCTGCGTCGCCGACGGTGATCAACCACACCTGGGCCGACTTCTTCCCGACCCCGGACAATACGGCGCGGCTCGCCACGCCGACGGGAGAGTACCTCGTGATCCGGTACTTCTGGGAACTGGCCGCCGCGAAGTTGGGGGACGCCGAACCTTCGCAGGCGCCGGTCCTGGCGACGGTCCCGATCCCGCACTCGGGGCTCGTCGGGAATTATGGCCTCATGGCGGCAGCGAGCCCGGACAGGATCGTCCTGCTGCGCGCCACGGGCATCGACGCCTACCGCCTCGGCGGCGTGGAACTCGACGACCCCGAATTGCCGCCGCCCCCGCCGCGGCACGGGATCGCCGTGGCGCCCAACCCGTTCAATCCGGGGACGATGTTGCGGTTCGACGTCGCGCGGCCCACCCGCCAGGTCGACGGACGGCACCGCGGCGCGCCCATGGCATCCAGCTCCTTGACCAGCGCCGGGATGGCATCGTCGATGA
>JACZKN010000586.1 GCA_014859985.1 Candidatus Krumholzibacteriia bacterium
GCGGCCGGCGGCGCCGCCCTGGAGGCCGCGCAGGCGGAACTGGCCACCGTCCACGGCGCCAAGGGGCGGGAATGGGACCGGGTGATCCTGTTCGGGGCGGACCAGGGGCGTTTCCCCCTGGGCCGGGCGGTGCGGGCCGGCGCGGACGCCGACCCCGGCGGCGGCCTGGAGGACGAACGGCGTCTCTTCTACGTGGCCCTGACCCGGGCGCGGCGGGAGCTGCACATCGTCTGCAGCGCGCGCGCGCCCAGCCGGTTCCTGGCCGAGGCCGGGCTGGGCGCCGGAGGGCTTCGCGGCTCCGGTCGCCGCTAGCGCACCGGCGGGGCCGCAGGCAGCGTGCCCAGACACCCCTTGTCTTGCCCGCCGCCGGATGTTAGCGTTGCCCCGTACGCCCGCCGCGGGGCCGTTTCGTTCCGGTTTCCCGCGGTTTGTGCTGTCGAACCCCGCCACACCCCTACCGGAGGCTCCCATGGACGTCGGTGGATCCGCCCGCAACCTGCCCGAGAACGCGTACCGCAAGCTCAATCCGGGCGAGGCCTACATCCCGGTCGTACCGGCCGAGAAGATCGTGCCGGAGATCACCGGCTACTCGCTGGTGATGGGCCTGGTCTTCGCCGTGACGTTCTCGGCGGCGGCGGCCTACCTGGGGCTGAAGATCGGCCAGGTCTTCGAGGCCGCGATCCCCATCACGATCCTCGCCATCGGCACCTCGGCCATGCTCAACAAGAGGAACGTGCTGCAGCAGCACGTGATGATCCAGTCCATCGGTTCGGCCTCGGGCGTGGTCGTCGCCGGCGCCATCTTCACCCTGCCGGGCATCTACATCCTGGGCCTGGCCGAGCGCACCAACTTCCTCCAGATGTGCCTGGCCTCCCTGCTGGGCGGTTTCCTGGGGATCCTGCTGCTGATCCCCTTCCGGCGCTATTTCGTCAAGGACATGCACGGCGAGTTCCCCTTCCCCGAGGCGACCGCGTCCACCGAGGTGCTCGTGGTCGGCGAGGCGGGGGGCGACCAGGCGGGCGTGCTGGTCAAGAGCGGCGGCATCGCCATGCTGTTCCAGCTGCTGAGCCACCAGACCATCGGCCTGTGGCGGGAGACCTTCTCCACGACCTCCTTCGAGTTCGGCCAGCGCCTCTCGCGGTCGGTGCGGCTGGAGTTCCACATGCTGACTGAGGCCGCGGTGCTGGGCCTGGGCTACATCATCGGCCTGCGCTACGCCCTGGTCATCGCCTGCGGCTCGTTCCTCAGCTGGTTCGTGCTGATCCCCCTGGTCGGCATCCTCGGCAAGGGCGTGCACGTGGGCGGCGAGCTCTACCAGCTGGCGGCCCTGGACGCCATGAGCACCAACGACATCTTCAAGAACTTCGTGCGGCCCGTCGGCATCGGCGCCATCGCCATGTCGGGCCTGATCGGCGTCTGGAAGAGCCGGCAGATCATCGTCGGCGCCGTGAAGCTGGCCATGAAGGCGGGGCAGCAGGGCGGGGGCGCCGTGGACGCCGACCGCACCCAGCGCGACCTGCCGCTGAACCTGGTCACGATCATGACCTTCCTGGTGCTGGCGCTGGTCTTCCTGTTCTTCTGGCTGCTGGTGCCCGGCGTCAGCATGCTGCAGGCCTTCGTGGGGCTGCTCATCGTCGGCGGCATCTCCTTCCTGTTCACCACCGTCGCGGCGCGGGCCATCGCCATCGTGGGCAGCAACCCGGTCTCGGGCATGACGCTGATGACCCTGATCATCAGTTCGGTGATCCTGCGCTCGGTGGGGCTGAGCGGTCCGGAGGGCATCGTCGCCGCGCTGCTGATCGGCGGCGTGGTCTGCACCGCGCTGTCCATGAGCGGCGGCTTCGTCAGCGACCTGAAGATCGGCTATTGGCTGGGCACCACCCCGGCCACCCAGCAGAAGTGGAAGTTCCTGGGCACCGTGGTGGCCGCGGTCTCGGTCACGGGCGTGATCATGATGCTCAACGCCACCTACGGGTTCACCAGCGACGCCCTGCCCGCCCCCCAGGCCAACGCCATGGCCGCGGTGATCGAGCCCCTGATGACCGGCCAGCCGGCGCCCTGGCTGCTGTACATGGCCGGCGTTTTCATGGCCCTGATCCTGCAGTGGACCGGCCTGCCGGCCCTGGCCTTCTCCCTGGGCATGTACCTGCCCCTGGCGGTCAACACCCCGGTGCTGGCCGGCGGCCTGATCGCCCACTGGGTGGCCCAGGGCGGCAGCGCGCAGGCGCAGAACAAGCGCAAGGACAAGGGCACCCTGATGGCCAGCGGGTTCGTGGCCGGCGGCGCCATCATGGGCGTGATCGCCGCGACCGTGCGTTTCACGGGCATCAGCCTGAGCGGCAACCAGGGCTGGAGCGTCGACCACGCCCTGGGCCTGTCCCGCTGGGCCACCGCGAACGAGTGGTCGGCGGTGGTGACCCTGGTGGTGTTCTGCCTGCTGGGCTTCTACCTGTACAAGGGCGCCCGCAACGCCGCCAGGGACTGAGACCGGCCCCGGAACCGGCCGGCGCGGCCGCGTCGGGCCACCGCACCGCGACCTGAACCTGGGGGCCGCCGGGCACACCGGCGGCCCCCTGCGGAGGCGATCATGAGCTGCCCCTGCGGATCCGGCGCCGAGTACGCCGCCTGCTGCGAGCCGATCGTCGGCGGCACCGTCGCCGCGCCCACGGCCGAGGCCCTGATGCGGGCGCGGTACACCGCCTACACCCGCGCCGCTGTCGGCTTCCTCACCGACTCCCTGCACCCGGACCACCGCGAGCAGTACGACCCCGAGGGCGCCCGCGAGTGGGCCGAGCACAGCGAGTGGCACGGCCTGGAGATCATCGCCACCGAGGCCGGCGGCCCCGGCGACGAGACCGGCACCGTGGAGTTCGCCGCCACCTACACCTACCAGGGCGAGTTCCAGCGCTACCACGAGGTGGCCAGCTTCGTCCGCCGGGACGGCGCCTGGTACTTCGCCGAGGGCCGGCCCGGCGTGCGCAAGCCGTTGGTCCACGACGGTCCGCGGATCGGCCGCAACGACCCGTGCCCCTGCGGCAGCGGCCGCAAGCACAAGCACTGCTGCGGAGGCTGAAGCGTGGGCCGGGTCCTGGTCGCCGTCCTTGGCTGCTGGCTGGCGGCCGGCGCCGGCCC
>JACZKN010000587.1 GCA_014859985.1 Candidatus Krumholzibacteriia bacterium
GCCAACCACCCGACCATCGCCGAGGTGGCGGCGCCCGAGCTGCGCCTGGCCGGCCTGCGCATCAACCCCCGCGACAACGGCCCCAGCCGCCCCCGCCCGGCGGTGGGCCTGGTCTTCCAGCGCATCGAGGACGACAAGCAGGTGCCGGTCGTCGGGCTGCCCGCGGGCGCGCTCATCACCGGCACCAGCTGGTCGCCCGACGGCGAGCGCATCGCCTTCGTGGTGACGGCGGACGAGCGCCTGACCCTGTGGTCGGCCGAGGTCAAGGACGGCAAGGCCCGCCGCCTGACCCCCGACGGCCTGGCGCTCAACGGCGTCTACGGCCGCCCCTACAGCTGGCTGGCCGACTCGCGCTCCCTGGTGGCCCTGACCGTGCCCGCCGGGCGCGGCCCCGCCCCGGTGGAGTCCTACGTGCCCGCCGGCCCGGTGGTGCAGGAGAACCTGGGCAAGAAGGCCCCCGCCCGCACCCTGCAGGACCTGCTGGAGAACCCCCACGACGAGGCCCTGTTCGACCACTACGCCACCAGCCAGGTGGTGGTGGTCGCCCTCGACGGCAAGGTTCGCCCGCTGGCTGCGCCCGCGGTGTACCGCGACGTCAGCCCCTCGCCCGACGGCCAGTGGCTGCTGGTCGAGCGGGTCAAGGGCCCCTACAGCTACTCCCTGCAGGAGGACAGCTTCCCCCACAGCGTCGAGGTCTGGCGGCTCGATGGGCAGCTGGCCCACCTGGTCACCGACCAGCCCCTGCAGGACCAGGTGCCGATCGCGTTCGGCTCGGTGCCCACGGGCCCGCGCTCGGTCAGCTGGCGCAACGACGCCGCGGCCGAGCTGGTCTGGGCCGAGGCCCTGGACGGCGGCGACGGCGCCGCCGAGGCCGAGCTGCGCGACCGGGTCCTGACGCTGGCCGCGCCCTTCGCCGCGCGGCCGCAGGAGCTGATCACCCTGCCGCTGCGCTACGGCGGCGTCATGTGGGGCCACGACGACCTGGCCTTCGCCGTCTGCTGGTGGTGGAAGACCCGCACCCTGCAGACCTGGCGGATGTGGCCCGGCGACCGGGACAAGGCGCCGGTCAAGATCGAGGAGCGCTCCTACCAGGACCGCTACAACGACCCCGGCCAGCCCATGATGCACCAGGGCCCCTTCGGCCGGCCGGTGATGCTGACCGCGGGCGACGGCCGGACCCTGTACCTCAGCGGCGCGGGCGCCGGCCCCGAGGGCGACCGCCCCTTCGTCGACGCCTGGAACGTGGACACCGACCAGAAGGAGCGCCTCTTCCGCTCCGAGGCCCCGTACTACGAGAGCCCCGCGGACATGCTGGACGCGAAGGACCGCGTGCTGCTCGTCCGCCGCGAGTCCCAGACCGAGCCGCCCAACTACTTCGTGCGCGACCTGAAGAAGGGCAAGCTCGTCCAGAAGACCTTCTTCCCCGACCCCACGCCCCAGCTGGCGGGCATCACGAAGGAGCTGATCACCTACAAGCGCGCCGACGGCGTCGACCTCACCGGCACCCTCTACCTGCCGGCGGGCTACGACAAAAAGCGCGACGGCCCGCTGCCCGTGCTGCTGTGGGCCTACCCCACCGAGTTCAAGAGCGCCCAGGACGCCGGCCAGGTCACCGACAGCCCCTACCGCTTCACCCGCGTGGGCTGGTTCTCGCCCATGATGTTCCTGGTGCGCGGCTACGCGGTGCTGGACGACCCTTCGATGCCCATCGTCGGCGAGGGCGACACCGAGCCCAACGACACCTTCGTCGAACAGCTGGTCGCCAGCGCCCAGGCCGCCGTCGACGAGCTGGTGCGCCGCGGCGTGGGCGACCCCGACCGCATGGCCGTCGGCGGCCACAGCTACGGCGCCTTCATGACCGCCAACCTGCTGGCCTACAGCGACCTGTTCCGCGCCGGGCTGGCCCGCAGCGGCGCCTACAACCGCACCCTGACCCCCTTCGGCTTCCAGTCCGAGGAGCGCACCGTGTGGGAGGCCCCGGAGGTCTACTTCACCATGTCGCCGTTCATGCAGGCGGACAAGATCGACGAGCCCCTGCTGATCGTGCACGGCGACGCCGACAACAACGCCGGCACCTACCCCATGCAGAGCGAGCGCCTCTACGGCGCCATCAAGGGCCTGGGCGGCACCGCCCGCCTGGTGATGCTGCCGGCCGAGAGCCGCGGCTACCGGGCCCGCGAGTCGATCATGCACCTGATGTGGGAGACCGACCTCTGGCTCGAGCGGTACGTTAAGAACGCGCCGCCGCGGGAGCTGAAGCAGGCGGAGATGAGCGGGTCGTAGGGGCCGGTTTCAGGCCGAAGCACCGGGGCCCCGGACGGCGTGTCCGGGGCCCTTGCGTGTGCCGGGACGGTCTTCGCGCGGCGGCGCCGCACTACCGATCGCCCCGGCTTCTCGTTCTTCGTCCGGTTCGCGGCGCGGCAGTTCTGCGCGTTGTTGTTCCAGTTGCCCCCGCGAATCACCCGGTTGGTGCCAGGCCCCGGCGTCTGCCCGTCATCGCCGCCGCGATCGGCGACGATCCCTCGCCTGAGCCGCAGGCTGTCCGCCTGGGCCAGGTGTGCGAAGATGGCGCCCTCGCTGCGCGCCAGGTCCCGGACCGGGAGACGGCCCGATGCATGTTGCCGTCGCCGGCACCGCCAGCGCCGGAGAGCGACGCAGGTTCTCGCGCCGGATCCTGATCAGGCCGTCGACCTCACGGGCCGGAAACCGATGCCGAAGAGGCTGCCGTTGCCCGGGTAGGCGTCGAACCGTAACGCGGAGCGGCAGCTCCGCGCGAACGCGCCCCAGACCCCCCCGCGAATCACCCGGTACCGGCCAGGCCACGGGCCCACGGGGTCGGTCACGCTACCGCCGTAAACCCCATACCAGTCGTTGCACCATTCCCACAGATTGCCGTGCATATCGTACAAACCGAAGTCGTTGGCAGGGTAGCTGCCTACCGGCACGGTCCAGGCGACCCACGGCCCGGACGGGCACCCTGTGTACGGGTAGGAGCCGTGATAATTGGCCTCGGTGCGTGCATCCAGACACGGCCCCGTGTTGAATGGCGTTTTCGTCCCTGCCCGGCACGCGTACTCCCACTCCGCCTCTGTAGGCAAACGGTAGCCCTGAGCACTGTACGGAGCGTGGCCATTGCACTGCCAGGTCCCGTGATCGTAGGCCCGCGGAAGCCCTTCGCGCAGGCTCAGCCAATCGCAGTAGGCCACCGCGCCGTACCATGTCAAATCCACAACAGGGTGGGCTTCTCTGCCCGCTTCCACGGTGAACACCCCGTTGCTAAAGGAGATCTCACAGAAGCCGTCCAGAACCAGGAATTCCTGCGACGAACCGTCGAGAGCATCGCGCAGGTTGCCGCTGGTCGCCGTGCAGTAGCCCCGGTCGTACGCCCACTGGGCCAACTCGGCGTACTGCAGATTCGTCACCTCGGTGGCCGCCATCAGGAACGGCGTGGTCAGTGTCACGATGTGCTGGGTCTCATCGGAGTCACGGCCCGTTTCGGTCGTCGGGCTGCCCATGGCGAAGGTGCCGGCGGGGATCCGGACGAAGCCCTCGGTCGGACCACCGACAGGCAAATAGTCCCCGACGAAGGTGATGCTCTCACCGGCAGCCAGGACAAGGGTCTCGTCATCGGGGGTTTGGTAACCGAAGACTTCCCCCCAGTGGATGGTGTAGTTGCCGGGCTCTTGCTCATCGAGTGTCGTACTCCCGGCCCCCGTCTCTGTGCCGCCGACAGCAAGGTCCAGCGTCCAGGAAGCGTCGATACCAGTCGGCAGGGGTAAGATTACAACTGTTCCAGTGTCTGGAGGGACGGTAGATCCTCCATCATCACTACCGCAACCGGGAAATGATAGTGCGAAAACTCCGAGCAGAACGCTAACGGCGATATAGATTGGCCAGCGTCGCATCGAGTGCCCCCTAATTCGGTGTGGGAAACGGACCCAACCCGGCTTATCTAGACTCCCCCGGCCCGCCACCCTCCGATCTGGTCGGATTCAGTCATAGGGTGTAGCGTATCAGATCGGACCCCGCGGGGAGCATTATTTTCGCCTGCCCGGACGGCCACGGCTGGAAAGCGAGACTCCCCATCGGCAAGCAGGCTCTTCTGCGCCAAGCGTGGTATCCTGTAGAACAATCGGCGCG
The DNA here is from genome assembly GCA_014859985.1 of Candidatus Krumholzibacteriia bacterium. Classification (GTDB taxonomy): domain Bacteria; phylum Krumholzibacteriota; class Krumholzibacteriia; order LZORAL124-64-63; family LZORAL124-64-63; genus JACZKN01. Next base: position 4,141 of record JACZKN010000587.1, read on the forward strand.
TGTTGCACAGCCAGCTCGGGCCTTTACGCCGCACCGCCAGCGCCCGGGAGCCCTACCCATGCCCGACCCCCAGCCCACCCTCAGCCTCGTCCGCGGCGCCAACGTCTTCAACGCCGATCCCGAGCGCATGGAGCGCCTGGAGAAGCTGAGGCAGGCGGTGCAGCTGGCCCCCGACCAGCTCCTGCACCCGGACGTGCCCGCCACCTACGTGGTGCGCCTGGGCAAGCTGCGCGTGTCGCAGTTCCTGGCCGACGGCCGCGAGATGACCCGCGCGGTGCTGCAGGCGGGCGCGGTGCTGGCCACGGACCTGCAGGGCCGGGATGCCGATCCCGCGGCCGACATCTATATTCTGGCCGACATCGTGCTGATGGCCCTGGGCGAGGCGGAGCTGTGGCGGCTGCCGCCCGACGCCCTGAACACCTGAGCATCCCCGAGGAGCCGTCCATGAGCGACCAGCCCGCCCCCCGCGTCGTCCTGTGCATCCTCGACGGGGTGGGATACCGCACCGGGCCGGACCGCGCCTACGGCAACGCGGTGATCGCGGCCGAACCGGCGTTCTACGACTCGCTGTTCGGCACCTACCCGTGGACCACCCTGGTGGCCGGCGGCCCCGCGGTCGGCTTGCCCGAGGGCCAGATGGGCAACAGCGAGGTGGGGCACCTGACGATCGGCGCCGGCCGCGTGGTGGACCAGGAGCTGGTGCGCATCGGCAAGAGCATCAATAGCGGCGAGTTCAAGGGGCGCCCGGCCTGGACGGACTTCGCCCGGCGGGTCAAGGACGGCACCGGCCGCCTGCACCTGATCGGCCTGGTCTCGCCGGGCGGGGTGCACAGCCACACCGACCACCTGGTCGGCCTCGTCCGCGCGGCCCGGGACGAGGGCATCGGCGAGATCGTCATCCACGCCCTGATGGACGGCCGCGACACCGACCCCCGCGGCGGCGCCGGCTACCTGCGCGAACTGCAGGCCGCGCTGGACCGCCTGGACGCCGGCCGCATCGCGACCGTGACCGGCCGCTACTGGGGCATGGACCGGGACAAGCGCTGGGACCGGGTCGAGCGGGCCTGGCGGGCCATCGTCGACGGCGAGGGCGCGGCCACGGCGCCGGACGCCGTGGCCGCCGCCGAAGCCTCCTACGCCGCCGACGTCACCGACGAATTCATCGAGCCCACCACCATCGCCGGCACGGACGGCACGGTGCGCGACGGCGACGGCGTCTTCTTCTGGAACTTCCGCGCCGACCGCGCCCGGGAGCTGACCTGGGCCTTCATGCAGGAGGGCTTCAGCGGCTTCGTGCAGCGCCGCCGGCCGCAGGTGGCCTACCTGTGCATGACCCCCTACGACGAGACCATGGACCTGCCGTCGCTCTTCCAGCCGGTGAAGGTGGAAGAAGGCCTGGCCGAGGTCTTCGCCCGCGAAGGCATCCGCAACCTGCGCACCGCCGAGACCGAGAAGTACGCCCACGTCACCTACTTCTTCAACGCCGGCCGCGAGGAGCCCTGGCCCGGCGAGGACCGGCGCCTGGTGCCCTCGCCCAAGGTGGCGACCTACGACCTGCAGCCCGAGATGAGCGCCCCCGCCGTGGCAGCGGTGGTCAAGGAGGCCTGCGAGGCCGGCGAGCACGACGTCGTCGTGGTGAACTTCGCCAACGGCGACATGGTGGGCCACACGGGGGTGTTCACCGCGGCGGTGGCGGCCATCAAGGCCCTGGACGGGCTGCTGGCGGACATCATGCCCTCCAGCCTGGAGCGGGGCACCGTCTGGCTGGTGACCGCCGACCACGGCAACTGCGACGAGATGCTCGACCCCGAGGGCAAGGTCCTGACCCAGCACTCCCTGAACCGGGTGCCTTTCGTGGTGGCCGGCCGGGCCTACGCCGGCCGCAAGGACGTGATCGCCGCCGGGGACTTCGGGCTCGCCGACATCGCTCCAACCATCCTCAAGCTCCTGGGGCTCCCCCAACCGGCGTCGATGACGGGCCGAAGCATCATAAAATAAACTTGTTTGTCAGATTAATTGACCATTTATTGACAACGATTTGCCCCGATGCGTTGTACCTTGTGCTACAATGCTCGGGCGCAAAATGGGATTGCGGCCCCGGCCGCGGCCCGCGGAGTTATCTTGTCCACGCCGGAGGGAGGTGAAAGCACGGCGGCCCGCCCCGCCGCCGCGGCAACGCCGGTCGGAAATCGCGAACGAGTCGAGACGCCCGCTTCCGCTCACGAAGTCCATTCACTTGACGCCGGATTTTTCGAGTGCGAGCCAGAAGTTTTGACCCCTGCGCGAAGGAGGCCGAAAGGATGAAGAAGCATCTTTTTGGCATGGCACTGGCTGTCAGCGTCATGCTGCTTACCGGTCTGGCGTCCGCCCAGACCATCGATGATATCCAGGTCTACAGCGCCACGGGCGCGCCGGCCAGTCCCTATGCGGGGCAGACCGTCACCGTGGGCGGCGTGGTCTACGTCGTGCCCGGCACCTACAACTCGGGCACCCACTACATCCAGAGCGCCAACGGCGGCATCCAGTTCTTCATGAACGGCACCGGCCTGACCTACGGCGACATCGTCGAGATCACCGGCACCGTCAGCACCTTCTCGGGCGAGATCCAGATCGGCAACCCCAGCATCAGCTTGCTGGGCAGCGGCCCCGAGCCCACGCCGACCGAATTGACCATCGCCGAGATCCTCGACTACGAGCAGGTCGGCAACTTCGTGACCACCGTCGGCACGGTGGTCCGGACCGTCTTCAACGGGGGCAACGAGGACTTCTTCATCGCCGACGGCCCGGACACCATCCAGGTCTTCATCGACGAAGACACGGGCATCGACCTCAGCGGCGTCCAGGTGGGCGACCTGTACCGGATCACCTCGCCGGTGGTCAACTTCAACACGATCATCGAGCTGAAGCCCCGGCGCCAGAGCGACCTGGTGGAGAACCCGGGCGGCGACACCGTGCCCGTGATCCAGAACGTCAACTGCGTGGACTGGGTGCGCCTGGCCAACGAGGCGATCGAGGTCACGGCCGACATCACCGACGACAGCGCGGTCGTCGCGGCGCAGGTGTACTACCGCGACAACAACCTCGACGGCACCGGCCCCGGTTCCTGGTCCTCCGCGGCGATGAGCCTGCAGTCCGGGTCCACCTGGCTCGGCGTCATCCCGGCCCCGCACGCCTCGGACGTGGTCGACTTCTACGTCTCGGCCACCGACGACGGCGCCCAGACCGTGACCAACCCGGGCAGCGCGCCCACCGGCTTCTATTCCGCCGCCGTGGGCATCACGTCCATCTACGAGATGCAGTACGTGCACCCGGACAGCGCCGGCCAGAGCACTCCCTACCTCGACAAGCCCCTCAACATCCGCGGCATCATCACCGCGAGCCCGGGCCAGGCCGGTACCGTCAGCCGCATGGTGGTGCAGGAGGCGGATCCGTCGCCCGAGTTCGGCTCCCTCAACGGCGACTTCGCCGGCACCTACGCCTACGGCGGCGTGCTGGTCTTCGAGGGCACCGGACTGGATCCGGGCAACTGGTTCCAGGGCGACCTGGTGGAGATCGGCGGCCGGGCCGACGAGTACTTCGGCCTGACCGAGATGATCCCCCACAACCGCAGCGCCATCTACCTGGTGGAGTTCGGGCAGGACCTGCCGCCGGCGACCCGGGTGCAGACCCGTGTCCTGGCGGACGACGTCACCAACGGCGGCGAGGCCTGGGAGAGCGTCTGGGTCAAGACCTTCACCGCGGCCGTGATCGACACCGCCGGTAGCGCCCAGTACGGCGAGTACATGATCGCCGACAAGGACAGCCGGGCCGACAGCCTGATCGTGGCGCCGGAGGCCGTGCTGGCCTACGTGCCCACCCTGGGCGACGTGCTGACGGTCGAGGGGTACATGGACTACGCCTTCGGCGAGTTCCGCATCGTGCCCATCAGCGACGAGTTCATCGTCCAGTCGGCGGCCAGCAGCGTGGAGGTGCCGACCATCGAGAAGGCCGGCGGCTTCCACTCCATCTCTCCGAACCCGTTCAACCCCTCGGCCGAGATCCGGTTCGTGCTCAACCGCGAGAACCTGGTCCAGCTGAACGTCTACAACCTCCGCGGCGAGAAGGTGCGCACCCTGATCCAGGACCGCCTGCCCGCCACCGAGTACAAGTTCGTCTTCGACGGCAAGGACGACGCCGGGCAGGCCCTGGCCAGCGGCACCTACTTCGCCCGCCTGCGCATCGGCAGCGAGGTGATGCAGGTGCGGAAGATGTCGCTCATCAAGTAGCGGCGCTTCCACGTTCTGCAGCCCTCACGCAGGGGCGAAACGACGGCCCCGGGCTTCGGCCCGGGGCCGTTTCGCGTGCGCGGCCTGGCCGGGGGCTAGTAGGCCAGCCCCAGCGCCCCGCAGATCCACCGCACCAGCGGCCCGCCCGTGCGGCACAGCCCGGTGAACTCCGCCAGGAACCCCGGCGCCGTCACCAGCGCCTGCGAGAGCGGCGTGAAGGCGGTGATGTCCTTCAGTTTCAGGACCTCGGCCAGCGGATGGCCGGAGTCGTAGCCCCGGGGCACGCGCTTGAGGCTCTCGCCGGCCACCTCGAACCGCTTGCGGAAGGCCCGCCCGCCGACCGCCTCGCGCCACGCCGCGGGGTCGGCCACGAGCCTGTCGCGCACCAGCTTCAGCGCGGCGCTGTCCGGCTGCCACAGGCCCACGGCCATGAAGCAACCGCCCGGCTCGAGGTGCAGGTAGAAACCCGGGGCGTGGGCGCTCTTGCCGTCCTCGTGGCGGAAGTGCAGGCCGACCGCGGTCTTGTAGGGGCTCTTGTCCCCGCTGAAGCGGATGTCCCGGTGGATGCGGAACAGGGAACCGCCGTTGGGCCGGGGATCGGCGCGGAAGCGGGGGCTGACGGTCATCAGCGGCGCGCCGAAATCGGTGATGAACGCCAGGCAAGGGTCACGCAGGTCGGCCAGATAGCGCGGCTTGTGCTCGGCGAACCAGGCGCGGTCGTTGTTGGCCTTCAGGTCGCGCAGGAAGGCGAAGAGTGCGGGGGTGAAGTGGCGCTCGGGCATCGTGGCTCCTGGCGACGGTTGCGTGAGGGGCGGGAATGGTCCAAGCTAAGGCCCGGGGGTCGGGAACCGCCAGCCGGAGTTCGCGGTTCCCGCCGTGATGTCGCTTGTACTCACCTTGCCCGCCGGAGGGACGACCATGAAGACGAGGATCCTCGGTCTGGCGCTGCTGCCCTTCCTGTACAGTTGCAGCGGCGCCGCGTCGGGCGGGAGCTCCGATTCCGCCGCTTCCGTCAACGCCTTCGCCGTCGACCTCTACGCCCGGCTGGGCGATGGAGGCGGCAACCTGTTCTTCTCGCCCGCCAGCATCGCCTACGCCCTGGCCATGACCCGGACCGGCGCCCGCGGTACCACCGCGACCGAGATGGACCGGGTGCTGCATTTCGCCGCCGACGACCCGCAGCTGGCCGCGTCCTTCGGCCGCCTGATGGGGCAGCTGACCGCCGACCAGGAGTTCGCGACCCTGCGGCTGGCCAACCGGCTGTACGGGCAGACGGGATTCGGTTTCCGGCCGGAGTTCCTGGGCGACCTGGAACGCCACTTCGGCGCCGGGCTCCAGCAGCTCGACTTCCGCGCCGACCCCGACGCCGCCCGCGGCGTGATCAACGCATGGGTCGAGGAGCAGACCGCGGACAGGATCAAGGACCTGCTGGCCTCCGGATCCCTGGACGCGGGCACGCGGCTGGTGCTGGTCAACGCGGTCTACTTCCTGGGCACCTGGCAGAAGCCCTTCCCGGTGGACGCCACCGCGGACGCGCCCTTCCACCGCACGCCGGCCGACCGCGTGACCGTGCCCTTCATGCACGTCACGGGGCATTTCGGCTTCGCCGGGACGGCCGGCGTGAGCGTCCTGTCCCTGCCCTACAAGGGCGGGGACCTGGACATGGTGCTGGTGCTGCCGGACGAAGGCACGCCCCTGGCCGAGGTCGAAGCGCGGCTGGACGCGGCAACCCTCGCCGCTTGGCTGGCCGCTCCTGCGCCCGCCGAGGTGATCGTCGCTTTGCCGCGCCTGCGCCTGGAGACGACATTCGACCTGCGGGCCGAGCTCGAGGCGCTCGGCCTGTGCCAGGCGTTCACCGGTGAGGCCGACTTCAGCGGCATGGTCCCCGGCGGCGGTCTCGCGATCGACGAGGTGGTCCACAAGGCCTTCCTGGACGTGGACGAGAAGGGCACCGAGGCCGCGGCCGCCACGGCGGTGGAAATGCGCGCCACCTCGGCGATGCCCGCGCGGCCCAAGGTCTTCAACGCCAACCGGCCGTTCATCCTGGCGATCCGGCACATCGAAACCGGGGCGGTGCTGTTCCTGGGGCGGGTGGCGGATCCGAGGCGGTGATCGATGCAATGTCCAATGTCCATTCCAGCCAATACCCAATACCCAGGGAAGTGACAAGGAGCCCACCAGGTCTCCCCTTGA
>JACZKN010000588.1 GCA_014859985.1 Candidatus Krumholzibacteriia bacterium
GCCCGCAGCAAGGCCCGGCGCACGTGGTCGACGATGCGGAACGACGTCGCGCCCGGGGGCTTGTCCACCAGCAGGAAGCCGTCGGCTGCGCCGCTGTTCACGGCAGCGCGGCCTCGAGCTCGGCCGCCAGCAGGGCGACCACCTCGTCGATGCTGCCCTCGAGGTCGCAGCCCGCCGCCTGGCGGTGCCCGCCGCCGCCGAAGCGGGCGGCCACCTGCTGCACGTCGCCGCCGTCGCGGGCCCGCAGGGAGACGCGCCACAGGCCGTCATCCTGCTTCTGTTTCAGGAACGCGGCCAGGCGCACGCCGTCGACGGACATCGCGATGTTGACGAAGCCCTCGGTATCGGCCATGACGCCGCCGGTCTCGGTCAGCATGGCCTGGGTGGCGTAAAGCACCGCGACGCGGCCGCGGGCGTGGTAGCTGAGGGTGCCCAGGACCCGCTGCAGCATGGCCACGCCTTCGGGGCGGTTGCGGTGCAGGGTCGTGGCGGCCACCTGGGCGGTGTCCACGCCCTTCTCGGCCAGGCGCCGCGCCAGCTCGAAGGTAAAGGGCACGGTGTTCTCGAAGCGGAAGCCGCCGGTGTCGTTGAGCAGACCGGCGTAGAGGTTGGTGGCCATCTCGACGGTCAGCTCCACCGGGTCGCCGTCCTCGTCCCGCAGGGCGCCGATCACCTGGTGCACCAGGGTGCAGGACGAGCAGGCCCGCTCGTCCACCCAGCCCGGCTCCGGAGCCTTGCGCTGGCTGACCAGGTGGTGGTCGATGCACCAGCGCCGGGCGAAGCGGCCCAGCAGGCCCTCCAGCGGGCCGGTGCGGTCCAGGCGGTGGCAATCGACGATGACCAGGGTGTCGGGCTCGTCCTCGGCGAACAGGGCCTCGGCCTCGTCGCTGGTGACGACGGCCTCGAAGCCGGGCAGGTCCACCACGCCGATGGGCGGGTCCGGATAAGCGACCACGGTGGCCTCCTTGCCCGCGGCCTCGAGGGCTTCGGCCAGGGCCAGGGCGCTGCCGATGGCGTCCGGATCGGGGTTCACGTGGGGCACGATCCAGACCCGCTCGGCCCGGGCCAGGCCCTCCAGCAGGTCCGGCGGCGGCAGCAGCTCGTCCAGGCAGAGGCGGCGCAGCTTGTCGCGGGGCGACCTGAACTCGCCCTGCTGGGCCAGCTCGGCCAGCACGCCGTCCAGCTCGAGGCCGCGCTCGACCGTGGCGTCGAACTCGAAGCGCAGCTGCGGCGCCTGGCGCAGCCCCAGGGTGCGGGTCGCCCGGCTCTGCAGGAAGCCCGCCGCCTTCTTCAGCCCGCAGAAGCTGGTCTTGCGCTCCTCTTCCTCGCCCAGGACCGACCAGAACACCTTGGCCACCGAGTGGTCCTTGTTCAGCTCGACCTTGTTGATGGTCACGAACCCCACGCGCGGGTCCTTGACCTCGGCCTGCAGCAGCTCGGCCAGCACCTCGCGCAACGACTGGTTCAGCCTGGCAGTGCGATACGGATCCATGCCGTTCCCTTCGGCCCCCCGGGGGGCCACTGGTTGTTCCCAACGCCACCCAAGATAATCCCGCCCAACCCCGCAGTAAACCGCTCAGGCCATCGAGGTCCGTTCGCACCGGTGCCGAGATCCGCAGTGGGCACCGCCGTCAGGGTCGGGCCGGGGGCGTCTGCAGGGCCCCATAGCCAGGATGGCGAAGGGGCCCGGAAGCCGAGCCGGCCGGGAACAGGAAGTTCCCGGCCGGCGTCCCCCGGCACGACCCTGACGGCGGTGCCCACTGCGGATCACAGCTCGGTGCGACGAACCTCTTCGATCTCGAAGCACTCCAGCACGTCCCCCTCCGCGATCTCGTAGAAGTTCTCCAGCCCGATGCCGCACTCGTACCCGGTGGCGACCTCGCGCACGTCGTCCTTGAAGCGCTTCAGCGAATTGACCTTGCCCTCCCAGACGACGACCTCGTGGCGGACCAGGCGGGCCTTGCTGTTGCGCTTGATGACGCCGTCCAGGACCATCGAGCCGGCGACCGAGCCGACCTTCGGGATCCGGAACACGGCGCGCACCTGGGCGCGGCCCGTCGAGACCTCGCGCTTGACCGCGTCCAGCAGGCCGGCCATCGCCTTCTTCAGGGTGTCGACGGCCTCGTAGATGATGTCGAACACCTCGATGGTGACGTTGTGCTCCTTGGCCAGCTCCTTGATGGAGTGGCCCGGGCGCAGGTGGAAGCCGATGATCATGGCGCCGGTGTTGGCCGCCAGCAGCACGTCCGACTCGCTGACCGCGCCGACCGCCTTGTGCACCACGCGCACCTGCACCTCGCTGGTGTTGAGGTCCATCAGCTGGTCCGCCAGGGCCTCGACCGAGCCGGCCACGTCGCCCTTGATGATGATCGGCAGCTCCTTCAGTTCGCCCTTGGTCATCATCTCGGCCAGGTTGTCCAGGTCGATGATGGGCTTGGGGCCGCGCAGGTGCTGCTGCCGCTGCAGGCTGCGCCGCTTGGCGGCCAGCTCGCGGGCCTCGCGCTCGCTCGCCAGCACGTAGAAGCGGTCGCCGGCCTCGGGCACGTCGTTGCCGCCCAGCACCTCGCAGGGCTCGCCGGGCTTGACGTCCTTGAGCACCTTGCCGCGCTCGTCCAGGAGCGCGCGCACGCGGCCGTCGGTCATGCCGGCCAGGAAGTAGTCGCCCACCTTCATGGTGCCCTGGTCCACCAGGACGGTGAACACGACGCCGCGGCCGGGCTCCTTCTTGGCCTCGATCACCGTGCCGCGGGCCTGGCCCACGGCGGCGGCCTTCAGCTCCAGCACCTCCGCCTGCAGGTGAACCAGCTCGAGCAGCCGCTCGATGCCGAGGCCCTTCTTGGCCGAGATCTCGGCGCTCAGCACCTGGCCGCCGAACTCCTCGACGACGATCTCGTGCTGCAGCAGCTCCTGCTTGACCCGCTCGGGCTTGGCGTCCGGCAGGTCGATCTTGTTCACGGCGACGATGATGGGCACGCCGGCGGCCTTCGCGTGGCTGATGGCCTCCACGGTCTGGGGCATGACGCCGTCGTTGGCCGCGACGATCAGGATCACGATGTCGGTGACCTGGGCGCCGCGGGCGCGCATGGCCGTGAAGGCGGCGTGGCCGGGGGTGTCCAGGAAGGTGATCGGCCCGCCCTCGGTCTGGACCGTGTAGGCGCCGATGTGCTGGGTGATGCCGCCCGCCTCGCCGGCGATGACGTTGGTCTTGCGGATGTTGTCCAGCAGCGAGGTCTTGCCGTGGTCGACGTGGCCCATCACCGTGACCACCGGCGGCCGGTCGGTCATGTCCTCGGCCTTGGCCTCCTCGCCCTCGAGGACCTCCTCGCCGTACTCGCTGAGGAACTCGATCTCGCGGTCGTACTCCCCGGCCAGCAGCTCGATCTTGTCCTTCTCCAGGCGCTGGTTGATGGTCGCCATGATGCCCATGCCGAACAGGTGGCCGATCAGCTCCTGGGCCCGGACGCCCAGCTTGTCCGCCAGCTCCTGCACCGTGATGAACTCGGTCAGCTTCAGCACGGCCAGGTCGACGACCGGCTCGTCCTCGGCCCGCTCGCCCTTGCGGCGCTTCTTGCCGCGACCGCCGGTGGTCAGCTCCGCCATGGTCTGTTTCAATGCGCGCTCCACTTCGGCTTCGTCGACCTTCTTCTTCTTCTTCGTGCGGGTGCGCGTGCGGCGGCCCTCGCCGGCGTCGCGCGCCGCGGTCTCTTCCTGACGCTTGCGGATGGCGGCCTTGATGGAATCGCGCACCGACTCGCTGCTGACCTCGGTGGTGGGCTCGCGCCGCTTGGGCGCCGCCCGGATGATGTCGCCGATCTTGAAGCCGTCGTTCTTCTTGGTGCCCTGCTCCGCGAGGCGGTCCACCGGCTGGGCCTCCTGCCCGGCCGCCGCGGGCGCGGCCTCGGGACCGGCCGCGGCCGCTTCCTCCGCGACCGCGGTCTCGGGCAGGTCCGGCCACAGGTTGGCCACGTCCAGCTCCGGCATCACCGGGACAGGGGCGTCCGGCAAGGGCGCCGCGGCCGCGGGCGCCGCCGCGGGCTCGGGCTCGGGCTCGCGCTTCTCGATGTCGGCCTTCTTGACCAGCTTCGCCTTGACCACGCGGGCCTTGGCGTGGTCCTCGCGCCGGGCGGCGAGCTCGGCCTCGCGGCGCTCCTGCTCCTCGCGGCGCTTGGCCTCGGCGGCGGCCAGGGCCTCCTGCTCGGCCTCCTTCTTCTGCGCCGCCTGCTGGGCCACCTTGGTCATGGTGCCCGTCTTCTTGATGACCACGACCTTCGGCTTGGCCGCGGTCTTCTTCTTCCTGGTCACCTTCTTCTTGGCGGCCTTGGGCTTCGGCTCCTCCTCCACCGGCTGCGGCTTCTCCAGCGGCTTGAGGGCGGCCACGTGCTTCAGCTGGTTCGGGCTCAGGCCGTGGGCCTTGGCGTAGCTTTCGCGGGCCAGCTCGCGCTTGCGCTGGAAGACGGCGTGGATCCTGTCCACGACGTCGTCGTCGATCACGCTCATGTGGCTCTTGACCTGCACCTTCATCTTCAGGAGCAGGTCCATGATCTGCTTGGAATCGACGCCGTAGTGCCGTCCCAGCTCGTAGACCCTCAGGTTCCGCACCAAGATCCGCTACCTCCGCAGGAGTTGCGCGGGCACCGCCGTCCGCGACGCCGTCAGAATCCGATCTTCTCGATCCCCTTGACGAACCCGGGATCGCTCGTGGCCACCACCGACAGCTTGTCGCGCCCCAGGGCGCGGGCCAGGTCCGCCGCGGTGACCGCGTCGGCCAGCAGCAGCCGCACCGGTTCCCAGCGGGCGATGCGCCCGCGCTGGCCCGGTCCGGCGTCGATCGCCACCACCACCACCGGCTCCTCGCCCCGCTTGACCAGCAGCTCGACGGCACTGTAGCCGACGGCCAGCCGGCCGGCGTTGCGGGCCAGGCCCAAGAGCGCGAGCAGCCGGGCCGCCCGGTCTTCCCCTGCCGCGGGCGGCGTCAACCGTCCTGCCCGCCGTCGCCGAACGGGTCGACCTTCTTCTCCTCTTGCGCCTCCTCCCCGGGCTCGGCCTCGGGGAAGTTGGCGAAGATGTCGCCGGCCGGCAGGGCCTCGGCCTCGGGACCGGCGGCCTCGTCGTGCGGCCCGGAGTCCTCGCCTTCGGCCAGGGCCTCCTCGTCGAACAACGGCCGGTCCGAGGCGGCCTCCTGGGCCAGCTCCTCGGCGATGGTCTTCTCGATCATCTTGGCCAGCTCGGCGCGGGTCACCTGGGCCGTGGCCAGCAGGCCGTCGGCGGCCTCCTCGTCCAGGCCCTCGATGGCGGTCAGGCGCTCCAGGGTCCGGCCGGCCAGGTCGTCGATGGTCAGGATCCCGTGGGCCTCGAGCATCACCAGCAGGCGCTCGTCCACGCCCTCCATCTCGCTCAGCTTCATGGACATCTCGGCCGTCACGCGCTGGCGGATCGAGTGCTCGCGGCTGCTGACCAGGTCGATCTTCCACTCGGTGAGCTTGGCGGCCAGGCGGACGTTCTTGCCCTCCTTGCCGATGGCCTTGCTCAACTGGTCGTCCGCGACCACCACGGTGGCCTCCTTGCGGTCGCGGTCCAGGATGATGCTGCTGACGATGGCCGGGCTCAGGGCGCGGCCGATCAGCAGGCTGGGCTCCTGGCTCCAGGGCACGATGTCCACGCGCTCGCCCGCCAGCTCGCGGGTCACGGCCTGCACGCGGCTGCCCTTCATGCCCACGCACGAACCCACCGGGTCGACCCGGTCGTCGTTGCTGGTCACGGCGATCTTGGAGCGGGTGCCCGGCTCGCGGGCCACCGCCCTGATCTGCACGATGCCCTCCTGGATCTCGGGCACCTCCTGCTCGAACAGCGCCTTCAGGAAGCCCGGATGGCTGCGCGAGAGGATGACCTGCGGCCCCTTGGCGCTGTCCAGCACCTCGGTGATGAAGGCGCGGATGGTCTTGCCCTGGTGCAGCTTCTCGCCGCGGATCTGCTCGCGGTAGGGCATCAGGGCCTCGGTGCGGCCGAGGTTAACCAGCACGTTGCCGCGGTCGACCTGCTGGACGGTGCCCACGATGATCTCGTTGACCCGGTCCTTGTACTCCTCGAAGATCTGCGCCCGCTCGGCCTCGCGCACCTTCTGCACCAGGATCTGCTTGGCCACCAGGATGGCGTTGCGCCCGAACTCCTCCAGGGGCAGCTCCCAGCGCACCTCGTCGCCGAGCTCCACCTCGTCGCCGAACTCGATCTGGGCCTCCTCGAGGGCGATGTCCGTGTCCGGGTCGTCGACCTCCGCGACCACGGTCTTGACCTGCTCGACGACCATCGAGCCGGTCTGCGCGTCGACGCGGGCGTCGATGTTGGCCTCGGCGCCCAGCTTCTTGCGCGCGGCCGACTGGAGACCCGCCTCCAGGGACTCGATGATGATGGCCTTGTCGATGTTCTTCTCCCTGGTGATCTCGGCCAGGGCGTTCAGTACGTTTTGGTCCATGTCCTGCCGTTCTCCCGTCCCGTTTCGGGTCAGCTCGAGGGTTCGCCGTCGGGGTCGCCCCCGGGTTCGCCGGCGCTGTCCGCTGCCGGCGCGGCGTCACCGTCGTCGGACAGGCCGCTCCAACCCGACAGCCCCGTCACAGCACCGTACGCGAGGGCAGGAAAGA
>JACZKN010000072.1 GCA_014859985.1 Candidatus Krumholzibacteriia bacterium
CGGGCGCGGCTGGTGGGGATCTGCCTGGCGGGCCACGCCCGGGATGGCGGCCGCCTGGCACCGGCCTACGTCCCGGTGCTGTGGCGCGAGGACGGCGAGGGCGCCGCGCCCGCGGGCACCCTCTTTCCCGGCGGCCGCGAGACGTCGCGGCTCGAGGCGGTGCGCCGCCTCCTGGGACCGGTGCTGGCGGATGCGCGGGCGCCGAAGGTGGGCCAGAACCTGAAGTTCGACGAGTGGATCCTCGAGCGCCACGGCCTGCCCCTGGGGGGTCCGCGCCTGGACACGATGCTGGCCTCCTACGTCCTGGATCCGGGTCGCCGCAGCCACGGCCTGGATGACCTGGTGGCCGGGTTCCTGGAGCACCGCATGATGCCCTTCGCCGAACTCTTCGCCAAGGGCGACCGCCTCAAGGACATCCTGGCCGTGGACCCGGACCGCCTGGCCCTGTACGGGGCGGAGGATGCGGACTACACCCTGCGGCTGTGGGAGGTGCTGGAACCGCGCCTGGCGGCCGAGGGGCTGGACGGCCTGTTCCGCGACCTGGAGATGCCCGTCGCGGCGGTGCTGCTGCGCATGGAGCGCCACGGCATCCGGCTGGACCGCGCCTTCCTGGGCGAACTGAAGCAGCGCTTCGCCGAGGAGCTGACCCGGCTCGAGTCCCGCATCCACGAGCTCGCCGGCGAGCCTTTCAACGTCCAGAGCCCGAAGCAGCTGGCGGTGATCCTGTTCGGGAAGCTGGGGCTCAAGCCCGTCAAGAAGACCGCCACCGGCTGGAGCACGGACGCCTCGGTGCTCGAGGCCCTGGCCGAGGAGCACGACCTGCCGGCGGCGATCCTCGAGCACCGCGAGGTGGCCAAGCTGCAGAGCACCTACGTGGAGACGCTGCCCGAGCTGGTCAATCCGCGGACGGGCCTGATCCATACCTCCTACAACCAGGCGGTGGCGGCCACGGGGCGCCTGTCGAGCTCCGACCCCAACCTGCAGAACATCCCCGTGCGCACGGCCCTCGGCAGGGAGATCCGCCGGGCCTTCGTCCCGCGCGACCCCGGGCACGTGTTCCTGTCGGCGGACTACTCGCAGGTGGAACTGCGCCTGCTGGCCCACCTGGCCGACGACCCCGGCCTGCGGGCGGCCTTCACCGAGGGCGCCGACGTGCACCGGCGCACCGCGGCGCTGATCGCCGGGGTGCCGGAGGCCGAGGTGACCGCCGCGATGCGCAGCAGCGCCAAGGCCATCAATTTCGGGGTGATCTACGGCATGGGGGCCCGGGCCCTGGCCCGGCAGATCGGGGTGAAGGTGGGCGAGGCGGCCGCCTTCATCGAGACCTACTTCGCCACCTACCCGGGTGTGCGGGGCTTCATCGAGCGCACCCGCGAGCAGGCCCGGCGGGACGGCTTCGTCACCACCATGGCCGGGCGCCGGCGGCTGCTGCCGGAGATCGTCTCGGACAATCCGCGCATCCGCGCCTTCCAGGAGCGGGTGGCCGTCAACACGCCCATCCAGGGCGCGGCCGCCGACCTGATCAAGCTGGCGATGCTGCGGATCCAGGGGGAGCTGGACCGTCGCGGGCTGGGGGCGATGCTGCTTTTGCAGGTGCACGACGAACTGGTGCTGGAGGTGCCGCTGCCCGAGGTGGACGAGGTCAAGGCCGTGGTGCGCGAGGGCATGGAGGGGGCCCTCGCCCTTGCGGTGCCCCTGGTGGTGGACCTGCACACGGGTCGCGACTGGGCCGAGGCCCACGGATGAGGCGCTGGGCGGTGACCGGCCCCATCGCCGCCGGCAAGTCGGCGGTCAGCGCGCTGCTGGCCCTGCGGGGCGCCGCCGTCGTCGACGGCGACGCCCTGGGG
>JACZKN010000589.1 GCA_014859985.1 Candidatus Krumholzibacteriia bacterium
GCGCGGGGGGGGGGGCGGTGGTATGATGGCTCATGGCGGCTCCGTGCCGCCGCCCCGCTGATCCGCGCAGCGGGAGAGTTTTTGATCTCCGGTCGCGCCGGTGGATGATATCATCCGTGGGCGTGATGATCCTGCAAGCCCGAGTGCGCGGAGGCCTGCCATGAGAACCCGGTGCGCGGTAGGTTTGCTGGTCCTGCTGCTTCTGCAGGGCGAGGCCGCGGCCCAGATCAATCATCCGTACAACGAGGTGGGAATCTACGCGGTGCCGGACCCGGAGGGGTGCGCCACGGCGCAGATCGACGTGGCGCCCATGACGCCGTTCACCTGCTGGGTCGTCCTGACCGCTCCCTGGAACGAGAACCTTGGCCGGCCGGTGCCCACCGTCGCGGGGATCCAGTTCAGGCTGGAGCTGCCTGGTGACGTCATGCTGCTCGCGGTCGATTACGGTGCGTGCGTTCCGCCCCTGACGCCGATGCTGCCGGAGTTCTGGACTCCCTGCTCGACGCCGGTCGCAGCCGGACGTGCCACCCTCCTGGGATTGACGCTGATGGCGACGACGTCCGGCCCGGCATTCGTCCATATGTCGCCGGTCCGGCAATCGTCCCCGATGCTGCCGGACCAGATGGCCTTCAGCGACGCCGATGGCGTCTGGCCCGATAACATCTTTGCCATGCACCCGATTTCCGGCAGCCACGACGTGCCCGTCTTCGCCATCAACTGGGACGGCGACCTGAGCTTCTGCGAGACGGTGCCGCTGCGGGCCGAGTCGTTCGGCGGCTTGAAGGCGCTCTACCGTTAGGACGAGAAGGAGGATGCCATGAAACCATTGCTCACGCTGATCACGATCCTGACCCTGGCCGGCGGCGCCGCCGCGCAGATCAACCATCCGTACAACGAGGTCGGCATCTACACGGTTGAGCAGCCGGTCGGCGTGGCCGAGACCGAGATCGACGCCCCGGCGAACGTCATGTTCGACTGCTACGTGGTGCTGACCAATCCCTACAACGAGGCGCTGGGGCGGCCGATCACGACGGTCGGCGGCATGGCGTTCAGCCTGGGGATGCCCGCGGGCGTCTACGTGGTGGACACCGACCTGCCGCCGCAAACCGGCTGGCTCCTGCTGCCGGACGTCCTATGGGGGGGCGAATTTCCCGTCGTCGCAAGCTACTGCAGCCTGATCGGGCTGACGATCATGAGCACGACCGGCGCCGCCGACCTGCTGTACCTGCTGCCCCTGCAGAACACCCCGCAGTATATCTCCGGCCAGATGTCCTTCGCCGACCTCGACGACGACTTCTCCCAGCACGTCATGCACCCGGTCTCCGGCAGCCACGACGTGCCGGTCTTCGCGTTGAACTGGCCGGGCGAGTTCCCCTTCGGGGAGACCGTGCCCGCGCGCGACGCGGCTTTCGGCGAAATGAAGGCGCTGTACCGCTGACTGCGTCGACCGGTCAAGGCGCCTGCAGCAGCCGCGTCCAGTTCTGCACCAGCACCAGCCGCGGCCGGCTGGTGTCGGCACCGGGGGTGGCGCGCCGGGCCATGATGAAGCGGTCGCTGGTGCCGTCGTGCTCGAAGCCGCGGTCCGGCAGCAGGCCCGACTCGCCCAGGACGAACAACTGGCGGGGCCGGCCCAGCTCGAGACCGCCCCGCGCGTCGGCCGCGACCGTCACCTCGCTCATCCCCTCGCCCGAAAGCAGGAAGATGCGTGCGCCGTCGGCGCTCCACAGGGCCTGGTCGGCACCCTCGGTGGAGACCTGCACCGGGTGGGCGCCGGAGGGGAAGTCCCGCAGGAAGACCTCGCGGCGGCCGGTCTCGTTGGACACATACAGGAAGTGCCGGCCGGCGGGAGAGACGCGGGGCGAGTCCTCGGCGCCGGGTCCGGCCACCAGGGGCCGGGCCTCGCCGCCGGCTTCCAGGTCCACCACGTGGATGTCCGAGCGCGAGTCGGCGGACGGGCGGGTGACCAGCAGGTGGCGGCCGTCCGGGGTCAGCGCGCCCTCGCGGCCGGCGGCCAGTTCCACGGGGGCGGCGGCGTTGTCCAGGGTGCGCATCAGCAACCGGTCGCTGCCGATATTCGCGAAGACCAGGCGCTCGCCGTCCGGGTGCCAGCCCTGCAGGAAGTCCGGGCCCGGGTTGGTCAGGCGGCTGCGGGTGCCGCGGCGCAGGTCCTGCACCCAGACGTCCACCTCCTCGCCGTCGCTGGCGGAGAAGGCCAGGCGGCGGCCGTCGGGGGAGAGGCGGGGGGCGCCGAGGGCGGTGTAGGCCGGGGTCACGGCCTCGATCATCGTCCCGTCCGTGCCCAGGGCGGCGATGATCTCCTCGCCGCCCAGCTGGGAATTGGCGTACACGAGCTGGCCGTCGGCCGAGACGCTGCCTTCGGCGCCTTCGGGCACGATCAGCACCGGCTCGCCGGCGAGCGCGCGGTCGGCCACGGCATAGGGCACGGCCCACAGGCCGTTGTTGTTCGGACCGGTGCGCTCGTAGAGGATGTGGCCGGTGTCCACGTAGCGAGGGTCCAGGATGCGGTGGCCGGGCAGGTCCAAAAGCACGGTGCGCTCGGCGCCGTGCTGGACCACCAGGCGGCCCGGGGTGGCGCTCAGCGGGTGCACGACCAGCAGGATGCCCCCGTCGGGCAGGCGCCAGGGCTCGTGCAGGTCCCCCTCGGTGCTGTCGTCGACGGCGACGATCTCGCGGGCGTCGCCGCCGACCGCGGGCGCGGCCAGGATGCCCGAGTTGCCCCGGCTGAAGAGGATGGTGCCGTCGGGGCCCCAGTGGCCGCCGTGGCCGCCGCGGCCGCCGGCCAGGGAGCCCTGCAGGCTGCACACCAGCTCGCGGCGGCCGCCGTCGACGGGGATGCGCCACAGCTCGGTGCCGGCGAAGAAGGCGAGCTGCCGCCCGTCCGGGGACCAGAAGGGCGCGACCGCGCCCTCGGTGCTCTCCAGGCGCCGCGGCTCCAGCCGGTCCAGGTCCCGGACCCACAGGCCGCCGTCGAAGACGTAGGCCACGCGGCGCCCGTCCGGGGAGATCTGGGGCTCGTCGAAAGCCTTGGCTTCCTCG
>JACZKN010000590.1 GCA_014859985.1 Candidatus Krumholzibacteriia bacterium
CCGCGGCCGGGTTGACCCAGGCCGCGGGCAGGGGCGCCTCCAGGTCGGGGCGTTCGTAGGCGGGACCGACCGCGCAGCCGGCCACCAGGCCGAGCAGCGCGAGGGTCGGGCCGAGCGGGGCGATCCCCGTCATGGCGTGACCTCCGGATGCATCCCGTCGATGGCCGCGACGGAGAAACGGGTGATGTGGTCGGTGATGCGGACGACGTACGCCTCGACGGGCTCGGCCAGCACCGGGAAGGCGTGGGCCATGAACGCCCGCACCTCGTCCCCCTCGGGCAGGCTCTCCCACTTCAGGCGCCGCATGATGAAGTGGTGGACCTGGCCCACCACGCTGGCGATCAGCCAGTTCACCTCGTCCTGGCGCAGGCTCGGCCGGGCCTTGCGCATGGCGCCCGAGAAGGCGGCGAACACGGGGGCGATCATGTCCTTGAAGACCGCGGCGTGGTGGGTGCCGCCGCTGGTGTGCATCTCGCGGGCGATGACGGCCATCACCCCGGCGCCCTCCCGGGTGGCCAGGGCCCCGTGCAGGTAGGTGCCGACCATGGACCGGATGATGGCGTCCAGGGGCGGCTTCTCGCCTCCGGCCGCCACCGCCTCCGCCAGCGAGGCCAGGGTGCGGTCCCGCTGGACCAGGAAGCGCCGCCGCACCACCTCGGCGAAGAAGTTGTCCTTGCCCTGGAAGTGGTAGTTCACGGCCGCCGTGTTGACGCCGGCGGCCGCCGCCAGTTCGCGGACGGACACCTCCTCGAAGCGCCTCTCGGCGAAGAGCCGCTCGGCCGCGTCCAGCAGGCGCTCCTTGGTGGTCTGGCGGTCGTCGGTCACGGTATCCCCCGGTGGCGGCCAGGTTGAAACAGGCGATTGACTCGGCCAATTTAAACACTTGTTTTAGATGCGCAAGCGGGAACGTGCGGCGGTGGCCGCCAATTCCTTAATTTATTGGCGTTCATGGAATAAACGATGGCATGATGCGCATAGGGTGACCAGGTTGGCGGCGTCGTGGGTGCCGCCACGGGCCCGCGGCGTCTTGTGGTGGATCTCCAGGAAGCGCGTGCGCCCGCAGCCCGGCCCTTGGCAGCGGTGGCGGTCGCGGGCCAGGACTTCGCGGCGGGTGCGGGGCGCGATGGTGGTTGTGGCGCGCTTGCCTGGCGTGCTGACGACGGCGTCGCATTGGACGCGGGCGGTGTCGGCGCGGCCGAGCGCGCGCCCGCCCGCCTTGACCTGGCCGCAGTCGGGGCACTGATGGACGTGAATGTGGACGCCTGGATCCGGTTTCCCCCGGGGGGTGGCATCGCTACAACTTGTTGTTATGAAGAGAGTTTGCAGCGCTTCAAGCAGCACCTCGGCCCGGTCGCCGGCCGCGCCCCGCCTGCGCACCTGCTCCCACAGCGCCTCCCAGCGGGCGTGCTGTTCGGGCGTGAACTCCACCGTTACACGGACCGGCACTTCCGCAGCCAGCACCGGCTCATCAGCCGCCGGCGCGAACAACGCGGCCGCAGGCCTGGCCGCCGGCCGCGCCTTCACGCGCTTGACCTTCTGCACCAGCTGAGCCCGCGACGACGTCCGCGCCGCCTCGACCCACTGCGCTTCGGTGCGCGGCGAAGCGACCGAGATGATCTCCCGCGCCTTGGTGTAGCCGATCTCCGGCAGCGCCGCTTTCACCGCCGGCAAACGTTCCAGCTTCCGCACCAGGCGCATGAAGTCGCTGATGCGGGTCTCGGAAAAACCCAGCTCTGCCCGCGCATAGGCCGGCATGGAGGAGTACCCCAACTCGCGGTACAGCCCGCGTTCGAGGATCTCGCCGAACCACAGCACCGCGCACTGGCGCGCAGCGGCCTCGGCCAAAGAAGCAGACTTCAACGCAGCATCGGCCTCGCAAGCCGGCCGGCCGGAGACGAAGGCGGTGAGCATGACGGGACTCGATTTCCGGGAGGAAGGTCGATGGCGAAAATATAGCGATAAACAGCCACAAGCGCAAGCAAAAAAGCAGATATACTGTATGCGCGTCGTCGCGCCGACCCAGCCCACCCGCCGGTTCACATGCTACGACGGATCCCCCACCC
>JACZKN010000591.1 GCA_014859985.1 Candidatus Krumholzibacteriia bacterium
CGCCACCGGCGACTTCACCCTGGCCACGGCCGACCTGGACGAACCGGCCGCCTGTGCCGAGGCCGCCCGCTGCCTGGAGTGCGACCTGGTGTGCGACGTCTGCGTCACGGTCTGCCCCAACCGGGCCAACGTCGCCTGGACGACCGCATTGGTGCGCCTGCCGCTGGTCACCATCCGGCCCGCCGGAGACGGCTTCTCCACCGAGCCCGACGGCGAGTTCACGGTCGACCAGGCCCGGCAGGTCCTGCACCTGGCCGACTTCTGCAACCACTGCGGCAACTGCACCACCTTCTGCCCCACCTCCGGCGAGCCGTTCCGGAACAAGCCGCGCTTCGCCCTGGCCGACGCCTGCTGGGCCGAGGAGGACGGCATCCACCGGCTCGAGCGCGACGGCCGTGACCTGCGCCTGCGCCACAAGGCCGACGGCCGCGAGCAGGTCCTGACCCGCCGCGGGGCCGTGCTGGTCTGGGAGACCCCCGAGGCGGTAGTCGAACTGGATGCGGCCTCCTTCGCCGTGCGCCGCGTGCGCTTCCTGGCCGAGCCCGCCCGCCCGGTCTCCCTGCGCGACGCCGCGGCCCTGGCCGTGCTGCTGGGCGGGTTCGCCCTGGAAGGAGAAGGGCCGTGGCTCGTTTCCTGATCAACTCCCGGCGCCGCGACCTGCCCGACTGGTCGGCCCCCGAGCTGGCGTTCACCGGGCTGATCCGCCGCCGCGCCCAGCTGCCCCTGCACCAGGCCCTGCCCGGCTACGCCCCCACGCCGCTGCGCGACCTGCCGGGCCTGGCGGCCGAGCTGGGCCTGGGCCGCCTGCTGGTCAAGGACGAGAGCGGGCGCTTCGGCATCGAGGCCTTCAAGGGCCTGGGCGCCTCCTTCGCCATGTACGTCGTGGTGAGGGAGCGCTGGTTCGAGGCCACCGGCCGGCAGCTGCGGCCCGAGGAGTTCGCCGACCCGCGGGTGCGCGCCATCCTGCGCCCGGTCACCTTCACCGCCGCCACCGACGGCAACCACGGCCGCGCCGTGGCCTGGACGGCGCGCCAGTTGGGCCAGCCGGCGGTGATCTTCATGCCGCAGGACACGGCGCCGGCGCGGATCGGCCACATCGAGCGCGAGGGCGCGCAGGTCCGCCTGGTCGCCGGCACCTTCGACGACTGCGTGGCCGCCTGCGCCGCCGCCGCCGCGGCCGAGGGCTGGCAGGTGATCGCCGACACCGCGTACCGGGGCTACCTGGAGATCCCCGGCTTCATCATGACCGGCTACAGCACCATCTTCGTGGAGCTGACCGCGCAGCTGGACACCGTGCCGGACGTGCTGCTGCTGCCGGTGGGGGTGGGCGGCCTGGCCGCGGCCGGCGCGGTGCACTGCGTGCAGCGCCACGGCGCGGCGCGGCCCCGCCTGGTCTGCGTCGAGCCCGAGGACTCGGCCTGCTTCCTGGACTCGCTCGAGATCGGCGACGGCGAGCCCCACGCCGCCCGCGGCCGGCAGCAATCGGTGATGGCGGGCCTCAACTGCGGCGTGCCTTCCCTGCTGGCCTGGCCGGTGGTGCGCGACGCGGTGGACGTGTTCCTGGCCGTCGAGGACCGCTGGGCCGAAAAGGCCATGCGCGCCCACCACCGCCACGGCGTCACGAGCGGCGAGTCGGGGGCCGCCACCCTGGCCGGTTTGCTGGCCCTGCTGCAGGCGCCGGAACTGGCGCCGGCGCGGGACCACCTGGGGCTGGGCCCCCACACGTCGGTGCTGGTGATCAACACCGAAGGCGCCACCGACCCGCAGAACTGGGCCCGGGTGACGGCCGCGGCAGAGGGAATGCCGTGAGCACCATCGCGTTTACCCTCAACGGCCAGCCCGTGCGCTACGGCGGCGACCCCGAGCGCCCGCTGCTGGCCTGGCTGCGCGAGGACCGCCGGCTGACCGCGGCCAAGGACGGCTGCTCGGGGCAGGGCTACTGCCGCAGCTGCACCGTGGAGATCGACGGCGCGGCGCGCCTGGCCTGCATCACCCCCATGAAGCGGCTGGACGGCCGCGCGGTCACGACGCTCGAAGGCCTGCCCGTGGCGGTGCGCCAGGTGCTGGGCGAGGCCTTCGTGCGCCATGGCGCCGTGCAGTGCGGGTTCTGCACCCCCGGGTTCCTGGCCCGCACCCGCATCCTCCTGCAGGAGAACCCCCACCCGACCCGGGCCCAGGTGGTCGAGGCGCTGAAGCACCACTTCTGCCGCTGCACCGGCTACCACGCGATCATCGACGCGGTGCTGGAGGCGGCGGCCATCCTGCGGGGCGAGGCCACGGC
>JACZKN010000592.1 GCA_014859985.1 Candidatus Krumholzibacteriia bacterium
GTACCCGGGGGACCCCCGCGAAAGCACACGGTCCGCGACTGGTAGTGATCATTCCCCCAGCCGACTTTCGCGCCTGGCGAAGTCGCCTATCCCTCTGACCGCAGGGGTTGCCGATTGGGGCCCCTCTAGGGTCGCGCTCGCAGCCCTATCGGACCGGGATAGGAAGGGCTTATCGTGCGGAACTTGTCGGCCCCCGGGAGGCGGTATGCAGCAAAACCGGACAACAACGTCCAATTTATGCCCTGCGCATTAATCAGCGGGCCACGGGGCGCGGGCGTCAGGGGCGGTGCCCCTCGCGCCTATCGCCATCCTGGGCAATGAATCGTGCCACTCCCGCCCACCCGGCTAAAACTACAACTTTGTCGCCTGTGATCATTCTGCGCGCCGCTCCGGGCCTCCCGGGCAGGGGGCCCCGGGCGCACTAATCAGGGGGCAGAAACGGGCCTCAAGCCGGGTGTGCGGATAACGCAACTTCTTCGGCCCTCGCCTGTGTCCAGGTGGAGCGCCGGCGCCGAGCTCCGGCTGCGGTTGCAACGGGCTCAAGGAAAGCGTCCTTGAACCAAATAACAGATTCGTCGTTCCTCGTGCCGTGAGTCGCGCCTGCGGCGAACGGGCCTGATGCGCTGCCCTCGGCAGCCCCGGCAATACGCCGCGACCAGAAGCCACCGGGACCGCACCACGCCCATTTGCCGCCCCCAACGGGGAAAATCTCGCCACGCCGGCAGGGGATCCGGACCTCCTCGGAGCGGAACCCGGGGCCAATCGTCAGGCGCTCGAAAACAAACCCCTGGAAGAAACGGCGCTGTACGGCGGGCACCATGTCCAACGGCAGGCCGAGCCAACTAACCGAATCTCTCGACGGCCATGCGGTAACTGGTCTCCAAGAATACTTGCTCACGTTAGCCTACTCCTTCCTACTAGCCACACATTCTAGAGCAATTCCTAATTGTCCAAGTTGTGGTTACAGTCTTCAGTCTTAGTCCGCAGAAACGGCAAACGCCGAATTCGCGTAAACCTCTATCTTGCAAGCAAGTCTCTCATCCACAATGTGGACGGGGTCATTTGCCTTTCGCTTGTCGTCTGACTGCCAATATGTGACCGTGTCCTGGCCTCTTTGTGCTATGACCGCGGCGGCGGCGAATGCCCCTTCCGGATCGTCGCAAAGTCTTGGATCCCATGCTGGCGCATAGCTCCTCAGCAGGCGGCGCCCAACAACGCGATCGCCGACCCGGGCAATAAGCCTCAGGCGTAGCAGTCGCGTACGGGCGCGGTTCAGGGTGCTGACTCCGCACTTGGCGCCGTTCTTGGCTAGACGCGCGGAAATCAGGGGCGTATCCATTCGGCGGTCCCGTTGCGCATCTCTAAGCCCGTGCCCGCGCCGCCTGACAATGGTGCGGTCCAGATAGTTGAGGATGTCTTCCTCAGCGGCATTCAGGCGAATGCGCGGCAGATAGCTTGTGGCATAGGATTTCCAGCCAGGTGTGCCGGTGTTATCTGGCTTCGTGGCCGCCGCCCTGACCGGCACCGCGCCAACTGGGGCGTCGTCCAAGAAACTCAGGTTGCGCTCGTAATCCGTTCGAGCCCAGAAGACCTCGCCCTCGTAGTATCGGCCGAAATCATCAAGAATCCTGGTAGCTTCGGCAGGAGTGGCCTCGGGGAAGTCCCATGTCGGCTCGGCGTCTTCAAGCGCGACAAGTGCCACTGCAATCTCTTGCATTGCGTCTTCGTGGCAATCGTTCGGCCTCTGGAGTAGGTGCTGGATCCTGGCATAGAGCCCGGCCGTGCCCGTTGCTTGCTCAATGGCATTGATTAGACCTTCGGCCGGTAGTGGCGGCGCAATCGTGCCGGGGGCCGGGCCGCATTGGGAGGTACTAGAAACGGAGCTCAATACGTCGTTGGCCATCAGATTTCCCCTGTGTCCTGGCCCCGCCGGCTCTCATTGAATCTCTCGGCGATGAAACGATCAACGTCGCTTCGCCGATATCTGACCATGCGTCCGATGTTCCCGTAGGGGAGGGGATAACGCTTGGTGCAGCGCCAACAGGCGAGGGTTGCTGGCTTGACGCCAAGGATCTCTGCGGTCTGCTCCGGGGTGAGAAGGTCACTGTCATTTGTCGTCGATGTACGCATCTGGCAATCCTTCATGGCCGCAAAGCACAGTTGGCTGTTGGCTGTCGAATGTTGGCGGGATTTCACCGTCAACTGCGATCGACACCAGATTACCAAATCGCGGCCGATGCTCGGGGGCGCCAGATCAGCAAAATCGTGGTATCTCGTGCGCGGGAGGGTGAGCGTCGATTGGGCCAGCGGCCCGTCAATCCTGGATCAAGGCCCGGGCTTCTGCAATGTATCGCCTGACATATGAGCGCCCCTCGCCTAGAAGTTCAAATGCATGAGCGAGGAGGCTGGCGAAGCGATCCGATGACGCTTCGGAAATGGCCGGAGTACGCCCGGTTGACCGCATATAGGCGTGCAGAAGGCCGACGGTCAGCGCGGTTAGAAGCCGACTTGTGGCGGCCTTCTTTATGCTTGGCCCGCGCCGCGGTCCGAGCTCGGCAATTGCGGTGTCGATAGCTGCCGCAATGCCGTCAAGCATCTGAACGGCCTGGGTGTACGGCGGGCCATCATTTTCCCACGGTAGGCGCTCGGGCTGGCAATTGGCCGGCAGTGATGTATCGACGAATATCATTGTCCTAACGTCCACCCCGCGCAGTATCGCAGCGGCCCGCTGTATCTCTGCTTTGCAGGTCTCCAGTTCGCCCTTCTTCGGCACTCGCGCTACGTCCGAGAGCGCACGGGCTACTTGTGGAATAAAAACACGAGCCTCGGCAAGAAAGGCGGCCGCTTCTCGCTCATTCAACAAGCCTGAGACAAGCCACGCCTCTTGTTCGGGAGTCAGTGAAGATTGCCTCGCGGATACAACAGGAGGCCCGCTAGTCGCCATTTTCTGTCTCCCGAGCTGAGTCTGAATCTGCTTCTCGCCCTGCGAAAATCGCAGCGGTTGCCCGCTCCATAGATTCACGGACAGGATCAACGGTGAGCCGGCTGTAGATCAGGGTTGTGCTGACGTTTTTGTGTGCGAGGGATCTTCCGATCACGGCGAGGCTTGCGCCTTGGGCTGCTTGCCAGCTTCCAAGCGTCCGCCGAAGATCATGCAGCCTGAGGCCCGGCAGTCCTGCTCGCACACGGATGTTCTCCCATGCGGTCTTGATCTCGGCAAGGTGGCCGGACGCACTTGTTCGGCCGCGGCCTTGTGTCGGGAGTACCCAAGGAGATCCGTCCGGCTGTCGCGCTTCAAGGATCGCGACGGCCTGCGGGACCAGCGGAACCGTGTGGGATTCCCCGCTCTTTGTGTCGGGGATGTGCCAGAGACCGGCTCGGAGGTCCAAATCTTCCCACCGCATGGAAAGTACGTTGTTGCGCCTCGCCCCGGTCAGGAGCATCAATAGGACTGCGTCCTGTATAGCCTGGTTTGGTTCTTCGCCGAGTGCCTTGAAAAAGCGAGGCAGTTCGTCAGCTTGAAGGAACCGCTCCCGCGACCGCTCCCGAAAGCGCGGGACGCCGGCGGCTGGATTCTCGCCTTTGGCGAGCCCCCATGAAGCACCCTTGTTGAATACAGAACTGATCAGGGCAAGCAGCCGATTGGCACGGTAGTTTCCGGATTCGCGACCCACAGCAACGTGCAAAGACTGAACATCCCTGCGGCTGATAGACGAGACTTTGCGGGCGCCCCACGGTCCCCGCAGCTTGCCGTCAAACAGTTGCTCGTCCTGGCGCCAGGTCTTCTTGTGTGGCTTGGCGTGCTTCTCCAGGTACTCGGCGAACAACTCTCCAAAGGTGATCTCAGCGCGTTTCTGGCGCCGGTCGTCCTGGGGGTTGCCGCCCTGATCGATCTCTGCGTTGAGGGTGATAGCAGCCTTGCGGGCCTGCTCAACAGTCAGGGTCGGGAAGCTCCCGATACGGATCCGCTCTGGCCGGCCGTCTACACGGCGGTGCAGGAAAAACGTCTTGGTCCCCGCAGGAGTCACCGCTAGCCCAAGCCCCTTAGCCCGCGGGAAGGTGTCATAGACATAGGCGCGCCGTCCGCTGGGCGGCGGCGGGATCGCGGTGAGGTCGTCTTTGGTGAATCGGAAGCGCCTGTTTGTACCCACCGGGTCCCCCCGAGGATTGACGGATCGTTGCCGGTGCTACGCTGGTGCCACACTCAGGGTGCATTCCCATGCATATTGATCAACCTTGGTCGCGGGAGAGTATACCATAAAAGCGTTGTCTTGTAAATAGATAACTTTGATTGCCGCCGTCAATCGATCTGCAGAAATGTGCCCTGGAACTGACTCTTAATCAGTAGGTTCGGGGTTCAAGTCCCTGGCGGCGTACCAAATCGCTTCGAGAGGGCCTGCGGTCACGCGACCGCAGGCCCTCTCGTTGCAAACAGCGGCGTTCGCGGGCTAGAATCCGACCCCGACCCCCGCATACGTCGACCAGTCCGTCCGCTCGACCTGCGCCGGCGCGTCCGCGTTGTCCTCCACCGCGGCGCCCAGCTTCAGGTCCACGCTCCCGGCCACGTCCACCGTCAGGGCCAGGTTGCCCACCAGGCGCGCGGCCGCCAGGTCCGCGAACAGCGGCTGCCAGAACACGACCGCGTCCAGCCGCGTGGCCGGGCCCATCTGCCGGGCCGCGTGCAGGAACATCGACAACCGACCCCGGGTGGTGTGCCCGGGCCGGCCGCTGAGGCGCTCGATCTCCAGCATCGGCGTGGCGCCCAGGGCCACGGTGCCGCGGCCGTCGCCGGCCAGGTCCAGGCGCAGGCCCGCGCCCAGCAGGCGGCGCGAGGCCAGGCGCTGGAAGGGGTTGGTCTGGACCTGGGCGAAGGCCACGGTGGCCCAGCGGCCCGGCAGGTCGCGGTTGTGGCGAAGGTGCGCCACCAGGTTGCGCTCCTTCACGACCCCGTCGCTCTCCTGGTAGCCGCCCGAGGCCTGCAGGCGCAGGCGGTGGGGCCCCCCGCGCCACTGCAGGCGGCCGCCGACGCCGGCCTGGACGCCTGCGGTGTTGCCGCCGCTGGCGGAGAACAGGCCGTCCAGGCCGCCGGACCAGCCGG
>JACZKN010000073.1 GCA_014859985.1 Candidatus Krumholzibacteriia bacterium
GGATTCAGGCCGGCTGGGCCGGGGTGGTGGGGGCGAATGGGCGGTTGGAATGCCTATCCGCCGGGGTGCCCCGCACGCCGTCCGGGGGTGCGTCCGATCGACGGGAAGGAAGCCATGGAGAGGCTGGGCGTCCGGTTCGACATGAAGGCGCTGGATCCGGTGCGGTACGGCGGGAACGCCTGGCGGGTGTTCTGGGAGGCGGTCGGTCCCGAGGGGCTGCCGCACGGGACGGAGCTCTGGGAGGGCGACACGGCCGCCACCCTCTCCGGCGACGAGCAGGTCTACTGCATCGCCATCGGCTCCGCCGATGCGAGCCTCCTCTCGGGCGTGCGCGGCGTGCTCGAAGCCAGCCGCGGGTTCCGGGCCGTGGCCGCGGAGCCCGCATTCACCGGGAGTGCGGAGCTCGCGGCCGAGCCCCTCGTCCGGACCGGTCGGTTCGAGCACGGCCAGATCGGCGGAGAAGGGGCGATCAACGCCCGCGGGGAGCTGGCCGAGCTCCGGCGACGATGCGCGCCGGCGGAGCCGGAGACGGTCCGTCCCGCCGCCGGCCCCCGGCGGACGTCGCCGCGCAGCGCGGGCCTGCCGGACGTAGCGACCCTCGACGAGCTCGCCGAGGTCCTGGGAGAGCGATTCCCCGGCCGGATGACCCCTCTGCGGATCGTCCTGACGCCAGAGGAGCTCGCGGACGTCGCCGAGCACTGCGACGATTGGTTCGCCCTGTACTGGAAGGTCGATACCGCGACCGTGGCCGAGCTGGCGACCTTCGTGACCTTCACTCCGCGCGAGCCCGGCGGGGACCAGATCCCGCTCCACGGTCTCCTGCGGTTTCCTTCGGCTCGTGACGCCCGCGCCTACTGCGAACGGGAACAGATCGGTCCGGACGAGTGGGGGGTGCGGGGGGCGCTCGCCGCGCACTTCGTCGGGTTCGGCACGACCCTGCCAGCGGCGGGGAGGCCGGAGGAGCTCGGCCATCGGCGGATCTCCGCCGCCGAGCTGTGGCCGCTCCTGGAGCGACGCCGCCGGGAACTCGGACTGACGGCGGCCGAGGCCGGGGGTCGCCGGCCATGGTGGCGCTTCTGGGGATGAGGCGCCGCCGGGCGGAGGGCCTGCGGCGGATCCGGGAAGCGCAGGGAGGATCCCGATGAACCTGTTTCGGAGGATGTTCGGAGGCGGTCGAGGTCCCCGGGTGGAGTGCGTGTACGTCTTCCTCGCCTGTCCCCGGGGCGGCGCGTTCGACGATTCCCGCGAGAGCATGAAGGAGATCGATCCGGACTACCGGTTCCGGTTGCTCGACAACGAGGAGTTCAAGGACTACTGGACGAAGGAGACGCGGTCGAAGTACGGCCGGGCCAGGATCGCGTGGTTCGACGTCGAGGAGTGGGATCCTCCGGAACTGCACCTGTCGTCGCTGGAGGAGGATCTGCCCTCGATCGAGACGGGAATCGAGGTGAGGGAGTCGGTCAGGAAGGCCCTGGCATCTCGAGGCGTGGGGGGCGACGTGATCGAGAGGTGCTGCGAGTACGGGAACGAGGATCGGATCGTCCAGCCCCACCCGGGACTGGTCATCTGGTGGTTCCCGTGTCCGAAGGGCGGATGTCCGTGAAGCAGGAGAGCGTCCCGACGTCCGCCGGGAACGACTGACGCCGCCTCGACGGGATGCCGTGCCCCGGACCCGTCCACGATCCAGGCGACGGTCCCGCGGACCGTCGCGCCGGCGGGGAGGACCGTCATCCCGTCGAGCACCACGGGCTCGTTCAGCGTGGCGTCGAACGGATCCCCGACCGCGTGCGTCCGCGACGGAACACATCGATCCTCGTGCCACCGTCCGTCGGGTCGAGAACACGTTGCAGGGCAGAGGGTTGGAGGCATTCATCGCCGGACCCAGCTTTCGGCTCCCGCCGCGTCCGACCTCTCGTATAGTCCCTGTCCCTACCATTTAGTCCATCCGAAGCATTCGTCACCCGGTGAAGCCATGGCGACCGTTCAGGAGCTGGGGTTCTCAGGCGTGGGGGCATAGGCAGGGCCGGGGAAACGAGCCTTCGCCGCGTCGATTCTCGGTCTGACGCCGGTATTGGACGGACCAATCCACGGTCGCCCGTCCGAACCGATCAAAAGCGACTATGCGGCTTCGCGATAGTAGCGGTGGTGTAATCCGCCGAGGACAGAATCACTGGCCACAGGTCCTGCGTCCTGGGCCGGGACAGTCCTCGGCTCCGGAGCATCCTTCTCCAGCCCCAGATGCGTCCGCGACCTGTGATAGTAGACCAGGTACTACTTCAGCACCCGCCGCAGATGCCTCTCACCCAGCACGATCAGGTGGTCGAGGCATTCCCGCCGGATCGTCCCGATGACCCGCTCGCAGTAGCCGTTCTGCCACGGCGAACGAGGGGCCGTGACGATCTGCTCGATGTCCAGCGTTTGGAGAGTGTCGATGATAGCTCGGCCGTAGACACCGTCCCGGTCCCGAATCAGATACCGAGGCGCCGAGTCGAACGGAAACGCCTGGATCAGCTGCTGCCCATTGACAGTTCACAGCCCGCTACTCTAGGATCAGGTGTCCGGCAATCTCCACGGCACCGCTGGGGGGCCGCTGGCAAGGAGACCCATGAGATCCCTCTTCGTGTCGGTCGCTCTTACGGGGGTCCTGTTCCTGTTCGCCGGCTGCAGCGAGGATGATCCCTGTTCCTGTCGTCCGCTCCAGGAGCAGCCTCTCGCCGAGATCGTGCGATCGTTCGCGGGCGACGGATACCTCCCCTCGGTCCGGATCGCATGCTTCTATCTGGCCGAACCCGACACCATATTCCTCTACGATCGCTGGATCCATACGGCGGATAGCGGTCTCAAGCTTGCGATTGACGCAGGCAATTGCCCCGCCTTCGACGAAGTGGCCGGCAGGCTCACCGACGGAATCGAAGAGATGATATGCATGGGGGTCTGGGATCCCAGCGGCGGCGGATTCATCGAAGGAAGTGGGGAATCCGTCATGCTCCGGGGGTTCTCGGATGATCCCGTTCCGGACCTGGCGGGCGCGAAGGTAACAAAGGCGTTTCTCCACATCGACATGTTCCACTCCTACGACGGGCAGGGGGCCAGGTTCGAGCTGCTGTACCGCACGGTCTTTGTGGGCCTGCCATGAGGCCTGATTCGCCGGTGACGGGCGCTCGCCGGCAACGTTGACGCTCGCCCCGGCATGCCCGAACCGTTCAACTGGGCAACCGCTTCGCGATCCCGCCATTGGCGATGACGAATGCCTGCCGCTGGCGTGACCCCACTGCGGCGACCCGTGGCTGGAGATGGACCAGGCGGCAGGCGGGGTGGACCCGGCCTGGGAATGATTCCCCGACCACGACCCCGGCACGAGCGGCCAACGGCGCTGACCCCGGACGCAGGCGCGGTGGGGTAGGCTCAGGGGGCGAAAGGGCGGTTGGAGTGCCTGTCCGCAGCGGAACTCCTCATGGTGGACGCCTTTCGAGCCGGCTGTCGGTGGCTGTGCCCGGGATAGACGGAACGGGGCGCCGAATGTTGCGCGGCGGGAAAGGGGGCGGGCCGGGTACGGTGTCGTGGCCTCTTTGGCGGCGAAGACGACCGCGGTGACGGGGAGTCGTCAGGGAAGACCCGGCGCTGAAGCTGGTCTTGTCCCGTGATGCCAAAGGTCCCGCCCGGTCCCCAGGCCCCGCAAGCGGCGCCCGTGCACCTGCCGGTGCTATACTGTGGGATGGGCGCGCGGCGTCATCCGCGCGTCGGGATGGGGGGTGTCATCATGCTGCGCGAAGCAATGCTCTTGTCCGCCGTGCTGGCGGGCGTGCTCTGCGGTTCCGCCGCGGCCTACGAACTGTACCTCGACATCGACCTG
Organism: Candidatus Krumholzibacteriia bacterium; assembly: GCA_014859985.1. Classification (GTDB taxonomy): domain Bacteria; phylum Krumholzibacteriota; class Krumholzibacteriia; order LZORAL124-64-63; family LZORAL124-64-63; genus JACZKN01. The sequence goes on from JACZKN010000073.1 coordinate 3,854, forward strand.
GACGGCGACCCCGCGACGATCAACGACCTCTGCTGGGATCAGTCCTGCACCGTGCGCCTGGTCCTGGCGCCCACCGAGCCGGACGAGGAGATCTGGACCGTGGACTTCGGCCTCGGCGGTTCGTGCCAGGAGTGCGGGGGCGTGTTCGCCTACGGCACGGCCTTCGACCTCGGCGAGATGCAATCCTGGACCTGGGAGACGCATCCCTGGTTCGCCGGCACCTGGGGATACGCCACCAGCATCGATTGCCCGGCGCCGACGGGCTATCACGCGCTCTACCATGCCGAGCTGATCGTCGACTGCTGCCTCGTGCTGAACGAACCGATCTTCTTCGCCGCGTTCGAGGCCTGGGCCGTCGACAACGGGCCACTTTGCTCCGTCCCGGCCAACTTGGCGGTCATGCACGGTCAGGGCGCGGCGAACGTGTGGCACTACGTCCAGATCGGCGGCCCGGCGGTCGCCGGGGACAAGCGCGCTTGGGGTGCGGTCAAGAGCAGCTACCGGTGACGGTGCGGGTCGGCGCCGCCTACTTCACGAGCGTCATGCGCCGCGTCGCCGTGAACCCACCCGCCCGCAGACGGTAGAAGTAAACCCCGGTCGCCACCAGGCGGCCCCGCTCGTCGCGGCCGTTCCAGACGGTCTCCCGGGTTCCCGCCGGCAGGAGCTCGGCGGCGTGGAGCACCCGGACCAGGCGACCCGAGAGGTCGTAGACCTTCAGGTCCACGAGGGACTGGGCCGGAAGATCGAACACGATCGTCGTGGACGGGTTGAACGGGTTGGGCCGGTTCTGCCCGAGCCGGAATGCGGTCGGGACGGCCGTGGGCACGCCGCTGATCGCGCCCGGCGCGACGGCGGGGCTCTCGTTTCCGGCGAAGTCCAGCGCCGTGATCTTGTAGTGGTCGTCCAGCAGGCCCGCGGCTTCCGTCCAGGCCGTGTCGACCGTGGTGTGGACGAGGTTCGCCGGCTCAGGGATGAAGCCGGGTTCGGTGCCCCGGTAGATCCGGAAGCAGCGGAAGTCGCTCTCGGGCGCCGGATTCCAGTGGAGGGCCACGTCGGCGCCGTAGGCCGCGCTGAAGCCCGTCGGCGCGCCGGGAGCGAGGTTGTCGAGCGAGTAGCCGCTGTCGGGGTAGCTGTCGTAGAACCGGCCCACCGTGCCGGTCAGGGCCGAGACCATGAAGACCGACCAGCAGACCCCGCCCTCGGCCGTCGAGTCGCAGAGCGTGGGGGCCACGTACTGGTAGGTCGCGGCGAGCCGCGCCGGGACGGTGACCAGGTAGTCCCAGTAGTCCGCCTTGTCCCCGCCCGCCTTGTAGGCGTCCTGCCGGCGGTAGAGGGCGTAGCCGGTGACCTCGACCGAATCTCCCAGCGCGTCCCAGCACGACCGCGCCCACTGGACCCGCACCTGCCGGCCCTGGTCGTTGCCGACGTCGAGCACGGCGATGATGTCGGGACCGGCGTGGTAGGTGCCCGCGAACGCGACGGTGTCGAGTCCCGCGCCGGCCAGGGTCACCGGATTGGGCCGCGGCTCCACCCAGCAAGGATCGTCCAGCCAGGACAGCGTGTAGGATCCGGCCCCGCCGAGCATCAGGACGACGTCGCCTGTTCCCGACGTGTCCGGCCGGTCGGGGCGGCTCAGCGTCCAGCCGGCGTCCAGGAAGTCGGGCTCAGGGTCGATCATCACCGTCACCCCCGGCAGGTAGGTGCAGGCGAAGGTGCCGGTGCTGTCCGAGGCCACCTCGACGACCGCGGGGTCGGTGCAGGCGTGGTACCAGCCGGGGACGTCCAGCCAGTCGAGGGTGTAGGTGCCGGGGTAGAGGTCGGTCAGGACCGCGTCCCCGGTGCCGGTGCTGTCGAGGGCCGCGGGGCCGGTCAGGCGCCAGCCGATGCCGAGGGAGTCAGGGGTCGCGTCGACGATGATCGTGACCGGCCCGGTCGTCGGATGGACCTGGACGGCCTGGAGCCGCAACTGGTGGGTGGCCGTGGCGAAGGCGCCGACCGTCTGGTCGGGCATGAGGGCCACGACCGAGCCGGCCGGGCCGGAGCCCCGGAAGGCCCCCAGGCCGAGCTGCGCGTTGGCGAGCACAGTGGTCCCCGCCTTGTCGCGCGGTGCGCCGGCGGCCGGGCCGGCGCTCGTCACGCCGAGCTCGCCCTCGAGGGCGGCCAGCCGGGATTCCAGGTCCGGCCGGCCGTTGTCGCCGCCGCCGGGGTAGAACTCGAGCCTGCCGGCGGCCGCGTCGCCGACGATCTCGTCGCCGTCGACCTCGACCTCGAGCCAGTAGGAGCGGGTGTTGTCCAGCAGGACCGGCAGGGCGTCCCCAATCATGATCGCGAACAGGCCGCGCTCGACCGCGCCCTGGTGGAGGAGGCCCGAGTCGTAGACCAGGGTCCCGCCCGTCGCGGCGTCGAAGATCCGCACGGTGAGATCGGCTGCGGCCGGCAGGGCGCCGACCGCGTCGGTCACCCGGCCCTGCAGGGGCAGCAGGTGGGGGGTGGGGGTTCCGCCGAGCGCCGACCCCGCCAGCGAGGCCAGGATCGCCGGGACGGCCGGCCAGGAGCGCGCGAAGCGCCGAATCGTCTTCATGGCCGCCCCCTCACTGGTTGACGACGTTGCCGACGGTCCCGTCGGTCCCGTCGGTCCCGGAGGAACCGGCGTTCCCCGGGGAACTGCCGCCGGAGCCGCCGGGTCCCGCCGCCCCGCCGCTGAACGTGTTGCTGGTCGCGTACGATCCGGTGTTGCCCGCGACGGACGAGGTGAAGATGCCCACGGCCACGCCACCGGCGCCGCCGCCGCCGCCGCCGCCGTGACCGCCGTCGCCGCCGTAACCTCCGTCGCCGCCCACGCCGGGACAGAACAGGGGCGAGGCCACGAT
>JACZKN010000593.1 GCA_014859985.1 Candidatus Krumholzibacteriia bacterium
GGGAGGGGTGAGAGAGCCCTGTCCGCCGCAATGAGACCCTTTCCCCGGCGATTTCGCGTTCTTGCTGATTCCTGACGAGAAGGCGGAGGTGGTCGCATATTGCGACCACCTCCTTAAGCTCGAATATCCCAGCTCGATACCACTTCGGTAACCTCCCGCGGGGTTCTGGCACTCGGATTGGACGCGCTCAAGCAGCGCATCCCATCGAAGTCACCATACCAGCGGCATTAGAGGGAGAAAAAATTATAAAATACTCCTTCATTAAAGGAGAACTATCTATTATAGTCAAATGGTGAAAAGGAGAATATCCCGTGCCAGCCGACCTGACATCCCTTCAACGCGATACTCTGACGGAGATGCTGGCCGCCTCCCTGGTCGGCGTGCTGCCAGCCGGGACCACGCGGCAGATCTACGGCGCCGCCGCCCCGCAAGGCAAGGTGGCCGCCGTGGTCGGTATGCGACGGGTCGGCAAGACAATGTATTTGCATCAGTTGCGCCGCGAGCGGCTCGCCTTGGGCGGATCGCGGTCAACCCTTCCCTACATCAGCTTCGAGGACGAGCGTTTGGCCGGGCTCGATGGGCGGTACCTGGGATTGCTGCTTGATGAGTTCGGCCGGCGCACGGCAGGGCAGATCGGGAAAGAGAGGGTTCTGTGGTGTTTCGACGAGATCCAACTCGTCCCCGGCTGGGAACGGTTCGTGCGCCGGCTGCTAGACGCCGGGGACGCCGATGTCGTGGTGACCGGTTCTTCGGCAGCGCTCCTATCCCGTGAGATCGCGACGGCCATGCGTGGGCGAGCTTGGGAGGTGCCCGTCTTCCCGTTCAGTTTTGCCGAGTCGCTGGTCCATCAAAAGGGGGAGGTACCGGACGACCCGACCTTCCTGTCCCCGCCGTCGCGGGCGCTCCTCGAAAGGGCATTCCTGGAATGGCTCGCGACCGGTGGCTTCCCCGAGGCCCAAGGCCTGGGCGCGCCGCAGCGGTGGCAGTTGCTGCGCGACTACGTGGACGTGGCCATGCTGCGGGACGTGGTCGAGCGGCATGCCGTGAGCAACGTGGCCGGCCTGCGCTGGCTGGTACGTCACCTGCTCGGAAATCCTGCGGGCCCCTTCAGCATCGAGAAGTTCCACGCCACGGCCCGTAGCCAGGGTTTGACTGTCTCCCGCGACACCTTTCACCAGCTGCTAGGTCATTTGGAGGACTGCTTCCTGGTGCGTACGGTCTGGATGGAGTCAGCCTCCGAACGGCAGCGCATGGTCAACCCGCGCAAGGCCTACCCGATCGATCCCGGGCTGATCCCGGTCTTCGACCGCACACGGCGCGCAAACCTCGGCCACGCCCTGGAGACGGCGGTCCTGGTGGAACTGGAGCGGCGCCACTGCACGGTCACGTACGTGCGCACGCCGAGCGGGTTCGAGGTCGATTTCCTGGCGCGCGAGCCCGGCGGCGCCGCCTTCCTCATTCAGGTCTGCGCCGATGCCAGTGCCGCCGCGACCGCCGAGCGCGAGCTGCGCGCCCTGGCGGAGGGTGCGCGGGCCCATCCGGACGCAACTCCGCTGCTGCTGACATTGACCCGCGACGGCGCGCCTCCCGCCGCACCTGGGGTGACGGTCCGGCCCGCCTACTCGTGGATGCTCGAGGACGGCCACGGCAAGTGCTAGTCCGGCCACGCTTCCGACCCGGCCGCCTACACGTCAGCCCCGCGCGCCCGGCCGCCCCACCCGGTGATCGCCCCCAACCGTCCGGCCGCGGCATCGCCCAACGCCGCCCCTGCCCCCGCCAACGCCCCCATCACCGCGACCAGCCGGACCGCCTCCGGCTGCAGGGGCAGCGAGCGGACCGTCGCCAACAGGGCGATCGCGGCCAGCTCGGCCACGGCGATGATCCCCGCCCACATCGGGACCTGGAGCGCGAGCCTCGCCGGCCATGCCTGCGGCAGGCCGCGTCGGCTCGCCCCGCAGATGATCGCGCCCGCCGCCACGGCGGCAACCCCCACCGCGTCGCGCAGCAGCAGCGCCGGCGTGCGCGAGCCGGCGGTCGCGGCGAGCACCACCCAGATGCCAAGCGCCATCGCGGCCAGCCAGCACGCCCGCACCCGCGGCGCCGCCACCACGAACAGGCCGATCACCGGGCCGAGCACGACCAGTTGGAAATGGGCGGACCGGAAGGCGAAGATCCGTTCGCCGAAGACCAGGAACCCGAGGCCGGCCACGCCGAGGCTGATGCAGGCCCAGCGCAGGGCGGCGGGGGTTTCGTCGGGGCGCATGAGGACCTCCGGGGCCGGGTACGATCACTGGGGGAAATACCCCCGGGGACGAAGCGCTATTCTCCGGGTGACACGAAAGGCCTTCACCCTCGAGGAAACGTTGGGATCCCAGCGGTCCCCCCGGGGGGCCCTGCCACCCCACCCAGCCGGCACGCCGCCGCGCCCCCTACGACGGCCCGGCCGGCCCGATATCCAGAAAGAGCGCTGCTAACACCCCCAACGCCAAGACCGCGACC